>JAHDHB010000586.1 GCA_020631545.1 Saprospiraceae bacterium
AAAAAAGGAAGTAAGAGTTCTTGATTACGCTTGGATTTATCGTTTAAAAGATACTCCTAATTCGTAATTCCTAACTCTTAATTAATCCAATTATTAAGCATGAAATACCATTTATCCCATTTAAAGGAATTAGAATCCGAGTCCATGTACGTCATTCGAGAAGTGGCGGCACAGTTTGAAAAGCCAGTATTGATGTTTTCAGGAGGAAAGGACTCTATTTTGATGACTTACCTGGCTGTTAAAGCGTTTTATCCTGCCAAACTGCCTTTTCCTTTACTCCATGTCGATACTGGACATAACTTTCCTGAAACCATTGCTTTCCGGGATGCTTTAATGGAAAAACTAGGGGTTAAGCTTATCGTTGGTTCTGTCCAAGAAGCCATTGATTCTGGTTTAGTTACAGAAGAAACAGGCTTTAATGCTAGTCGAAACTCCTTGCAAACAGCTACCTTATTGGAGGCCTTGGAAACACACAAGTTTGATGCTGCTATGGGCGGCGCTCGTAGAGATGAGGAAAAAGCAAGAGCAAAAGAACGCTTCTTCTCTCACCGTGATGAATTTGGCCAATGGGATCCTAAAAACCAACGCCCTGAGCTTTGGAATATCTTCAACGGCAAGCGTAAAATGGGTGAACACTTCCGCGTTTTCCCTATTAGTAACTGGACGGAACTGGACGTATGGCAGTACTTGGCCATGGAAGGTATTGAATTGCCTAGTCTTTACTTCGCTCATAAGCGTAAATGCTTTGTTCGTGATGGTGTTATCCTTGCCGATGAAGGCGTTGTGCAGCTTAAACCGAATGAAAAAGCGGAAGAAATGATGGTTCGTTTCCGTACCATCGGTGATATGACTTGTACGGGGGCTGTTCTTTCTGATGCAGATACCTTAGAGAAGATTGTACAAGAGGTTGCTACTACACGTATTACAGAGCGTGGTGGTCGCTCAGATGATAAGCGCTCAGAAACGGCAATGGAAGACCGCAAGAAGCAGGGGTATTTCTAGGTAAGGAATCAAGAGTGAGGTATCAGGTTTTGAATCGAACAAAACACACACATAACCTCTAACTCACTCACACACTCAAAATTAAGGCACAAATTGTTAAAAAAGAGAGGCGTATTTTAGATTTAAAACAAACACCCTCTTTCCAAAAACAAGCAAAATGGATCAGGTATTATCACTTGAGGAATATAAAAAAATGGATTTACTCCGCTTTACCACGGCTGGTAGTGTGGATGACGGCAAAAGTACATTGATTGGTCGACTTTTGTACGATAGTAAATCGATCTTTGAAGACCAATATGAGGCCATCAAGGAAACTAGCGAAAGACGTGGGGAAGAAGAAGTCAATTTGGCTTTATTGACAGATGGCTTAAAGTCTGAGCGCGAGCAAGGTATAACTATTGACGTCGCTTACCGCTACTTCTCTACGCCTAAGCGTAAGTTTATCATTGCAGATACGCCAGGACACATCCAATACACTAGAAATATGGTGACGGGTGCTTCTACTGCAAATCTTGCATTGATTTTGATCGATGCACGGAATGGTATTGTTGAACAAACTCGTCGTCACTCCTTCATTGCTTCTCTTCTTCAAATCCCTCACATTGTTATTTGTATCAATAAGATGGACTTGGTGGATTACAGCGAGCAAGTTTATGAGAAAATCAAAGACGAATTTAGTGGTTTTGCTTCCAAATTGGATGTAAACGACATTCACTTTGTACCAGTAAGTGCTTTGAAAGGAGATAACATCGTTGAAGAATCAACCAACATGGATTGGTATAAGGGATCTACCCTAATGTATATCCTTGAAAACGTACATATTGGCAGCGATCACAACCTAATTGATTGCAGATTCCCAGTTCAATATGTTGTTCGTCCTTATAGCGATGAGCATCATGATTACAGAGGCTATGCTGGTCGTGTAGCAGGGGGCGTCTTCAAAAAAGGAGACAAAGTCATGCTTTTGCCTTCTGGTTTTACCACCAAAATCGCAAAAATAGACTCTTATGATGGAGAGCTGGAAGAAGCTTATCCTCCTATGTCTTGTACGATGTTGCTAGAAGATGATTATGATTTGAGCAGAGGCGATATGATTGTTCGAGAGAATAATGTCCCCGACACAGAGCAGGATTTAGAAGTCATGTTATGCTGGTTCAATGAACGACCTCTACGCTTGCGCGGTAAGTATGCTATCAAGCATACCACTCAGGATGCACGATGCATTATCAAAGAGGTTCGATACAAAATGGACATCAACTCCTTGCATCGTAATGAAAAAGATAAAACAGTTGGCATGAATGACATCGCTAGAGTTGTCCTTCGTGCTACCAAACCTTTATTCTTCGATAGCTACCGTAGAAATCGAATTTCTGGTAGTATTATCTTAGTAGATGAAGGAACCAACGAAACCGTTGGCGCTGGAATGATTATATAGAGTGTGTGCTTGTGTGTGAGTGTGGGTGTGTTATTACAACGACGAAGTCGTCACACTCACACTCACACTCACACTCAATTCACACTCAATTCACTCTCTCACTCTCAACATAATGATTTTAGTAACAGGCGGTTGTGGCTATATCGGATGCCATACCATCGTAGATTTATTGGACAATGGTTTTGACGTCATTTGTGCGGATTCTAATATTCGTTCAAATGCTTCTATACTTGAGGGTGTGGAAAAAATTACGGGTGTCCGTGTAAAAAATTATGCCGTTGACCTTTGTGATAAGGAAGCTTCTCGGCAGATTTTCGAAGAAAATCCATCTATTGTAGGGATCATCCATTTTGCTGCTTTAAAAAGTGTACCAGAATCGGTCGATCAACCTCTTTGGTACTTCCGTAATAACCTCAACAGCTTACTCACCGTACTAGAGCTGCAAGCAGAATACAAGGTGCCTAATTTCATTTTCTCATCTTCTTGTTCCGTTTATGGAAATACGAAAGAGTTGCCCGTTACTGAAGATACGGCCTTTGGTGAGGCGGAATGTCCCTATGCTCGAACAAAGCAAATTGGGGAACAAATAATCACGGACTTTGCTAGAAAATACGCTAAAACAAATACAATACTCCTTCGCTATTTCAATCCCGCAGGAGCCCATGAAAGTGCTTTAATCGGTGAAATTTCTTACGGAGCAGCGCAAAACTTAGTGCCAGTGATTACCCAAACGGCTTCGGGCAAACGTAAAGAACTCACGGTGTTTGGAGATGATTACAATACTCGTGACGGGAGTTGTATCCGCGACTATATCCACGTCATGGATTTGGCTAATGCGCATACCAAAGCCGTTCAATACTTAATTGCAGGAAAACAACAACACAATTGCGAGGTTTTTAACCTTGGTATTGGAGAAGGAGTAACCGTTCTTGAAGCTATCAATGCTTTTGAAAAAGAAACAGGTGTAAAACTCAACTATAAATTAGGCCCAAGAAGACCTGGTGATGTAGAATCTATCTACTCAAACTACGAACTAGCTGCTTCTAAACTTGGCTGGCAACCCAAACGCAATATCGAAGATATTATGCGCACAGCTTGGGCTTGGACGGTAAAGCAAAATGCTTAGGGAGACTGTTAAAGAATAAAATTGACATTTGATTGGACTTTAAGTCCTTGTAATGCTTGAAATAACCCCTCTTGAAACCCTTGTAGTTTTTGAACGATAGAGGATTTAAGAAAAAAATTGATAGAATCAAATTCTTGATATTCAAGGCAATAGCGTCTCAACTCCTCATCCTCGGCAGCAAGTTCAAGCGCTGTTTGGTTCGCGGCGGCTGCACGCTTTTGGAAATCATTTCTTTGATAGATTTCTGCTTTAGTGCGTTGTCCTATTGCTGTTGTTTTGATTTCTTGGTGATCGATAAATGTTTCCAACAAGTTTCTGAGTTGCAGTCCTAGTGGCTCTGCTCAGAAGTAATGGATAGTTTAGGCGTAGTAATTTTTTTGTTA
>JAHDHB010000587.1 GCA_020631545.1 Saprospiraceae bacterium
AAGCCAGGAGCTAGGTGGTGAATATCTAAATCCATTTGCTCTTGATTGGTCATTCTGTTAAGAACAACTTTACCATAAAGGTCAATAATTTGAATCTCAGTTTCTTCTCCAGCAGAAGGAATCTCAAGGCGTAGATTGTCGTTCGCTGGGTTAGGATAAACAGAGAATTGGTCAACAGATGGCAGATCGCCCGTTAAGGTGAATGGAGAGTTGCAACTATTTGAGTTACTGCTGCCTGCTGTCCAGCTACAAGAGTAAGAATATGCGCGAGAACCGCTGCTACAGTTAGCACGGACAACCCAGTCATAGGTGACGCCGTTACTTGTTCCGCTGACAGTAATGCTTGTATTGGTCGTGTTTAGGCTAGCCGTACCACCTCCAGAAATCTCAATGTCGTAGCTAGTAGCACCAGGTACGGCATTCCAATTGAGACTTACTCTTGTTCTTTTGATACCTGTAGCAGCAAGGCCGTCAGGCGTATCGCAAGAACCACTGTTACAAGGGCTACAAGAAGAACCACCACAGTCTACGCCAGTTTCGTCTCCATTCATGATTCCATCAGAACAAGTAGGAGTACTGCTACAAGGGTTACAAGAAGAACCACCACAGTCTACACCAGTTTCGTCTCCATTCATGATTCCATCAGAACAAGTAGGAGTAGTACCACCACCATATTCAGCGCCAATACCTACGGCATAAAATGCATTGGTAACAGAAATTTCTTGCTGAGATCCAGCACCAAAAATATCAATAGCAGATTGGATACCCGCTACACGAGCGTCCGCATATTGAGAATTAGAAGAAAGGTAAACCGTTTCCATACGATAGAAAATCGCACCAGCATCAGCAATACCGATACCAGAAACACTATACTGGTCACCATGGTCATTGGTGCCGTTTTTACCTTCGGTCAATAAGTAAAAGCAATGGTTCAAGACGCCACTATTATAATGTACGCCGCCATTGTCACCAGAACCTGCATACCAGTAGTCTCCTAGGTATGTATCTGGATGGCTTTTAGCATTAGGATTGCTCATAGAACGAAGAGGGCCATAGCTTTGTCCAATATCTTCACCGACCAACCAAATATCTTTTTGAGGAGCAGCGTAAGACTCAACACAAGCCGCCCAAATATCACTAAAAGCTTCATTCATCGCACCAGATTCGTAGGAGTAGACCAAGTTGGCAGAGTTACTACATACACCGTGTCCAATTTCGTGAGCAGCGACATCAAGAGAAGTCAAGGCATCAAACGTACTACCATCACCATAGGTCATTCTAGAACCATCCCAGAAAGCGTTGTCGTAGTTGCGGTTATAATGCACGTAGCTTTTGATTGTAGCACCATTCCCATCATAGCTATTTCTACTGTGGAAAGAAAGGAAGTAGTCATAAGTCATTTCAGCGCCCCAGTGTGCATCAAGTGCTGCATTATCTTTATTAGCATTATCCCATTCTCCAGCAGTCCAGTTATTGTCATTATCAATGAAGTCATCAGCACGTTGGTAGCGAGTGCTCTCGTTCATATCATAGGTTTCGATACCTCCACCACGCGTACTTTCGCGAAGCCAGAACCCTCCAGAAGTTGCATCAGCTTCAATGGATTGATTGCCGCTGTAACGAGTAGCAGCATTTCCTGTAGCCATTACTTTTGCAGTGGTAGCAATATGGTCATCTTGACAAGCAGCAGCATGGTTATGTTCTGCATTAAAACAATGTTTGATAATGGCGTTTACAAAAACAATTTCGCCAGTTTGAGCATTTACGTAAACATCATCACGGCTAAGGGGCTGTTCTGCATAAATGTCAAATTTATAAGCCAATACAGGCAATTGATCACCGTTGTAGTTTCTAATAATAACTAGTTCTCCTTGTGGATAGTAGGTGCCTTCCTCTTCATTGTACATCGCAAATTCTTCATTTTCATCAGCTTCCCACATGTACATCTCGGCGTTAATATGTTGAAGTGCTTTGTCTAGAGCTGCACTTCTAGAAAGAGCAGGAGTCGTGTTAAGTCCTTTTATTGGCGAAAACTCACCATTCATCATGGTTGTTTTATTCTCTTTAGCGTGAATGGTGTAGGTGCTGAATTCAACGGGAATCCCCTTGTAAAATTGTTGGAATTTCTGGTGGGTAAAACCGTACTCATCGGTCGTTTGTTTCGCTAGTTTTAATTCATCGTTAGCTGTCATGCCTAGCTCTTCAGATAATACCTCTTTTGCTTGGCTTGGTGTTAAAGCTTCGTTAGCTTCAAATTTTAGGTAGGTAATATCTCCTTTGTCATTGGCTTTTCTAAGGTTGGAATCTTGGGCTTCAACTATAGAATAGCTAAAAAGAACACAAATAAGTACTACGAGTAAATTGTTTAGGTGTGTCATTAAATATTTATGATTGGTTGATAAAATATTTTGCACCGTAAACTTACAACAGAATTTTGTTTTTCTATTGGCGTTTTGCAGCAAATGTTTTTAAAATCTTACAGGTTGTTTTGGTAGGAATATCTGTAAATAGATTGATTTTGAGTAGTCAAGTGTTGATTTTTTGTTTTTTTATCCTGTTTTTTGGGGTAGATAGCTTTTTTTATTTTTTTTGACTCGAAATACTTATGAGATACCCTTGCTGCTTCTAAATCCAATTTTGCCGCGAAGCGTTCAACGTTTCTAAATTTTGAAGTTAAACTAAGGAAGCCGAAATCCCTTTTGTGGATTTCGGCTTTGCAGAACCTAATGAAATTTCGTCGCCATCGTTTGTAAAGATAGATTGAACCTCTTACTCCGCTAAAAGGGCACCAACAAATTCTTTAAATTCTTCTGTAAAATGCTTGTATTTACTAGTCGCTGGGCCAGCAAAACCCGTATGAATACGTCGAACCTTATCGTTCTTATCAATAAAAATCATAGTAGGGTAGGAGAGGACAGCATTGAGCATAGGTAGTGTTTCTGCTGCTTCTTTTTTACTAGAAGAGCCATTGGCAAACAACACATCGTATTTTACATCAAAACGGTCGATGAAACGCTGAATCGCCTTGACGGATTTTGCTGGTTCTTTATGCTTTTCGTAAGCCAAACCAATGACCGCTAAGTCTTTAGAGTTTAAGTTGTTATAGTAGTCGGACAAGAATGCCGTCTCATCAGCACAATTGGGGCACCAAGTACCGATAATTTGTAAAATTTTCACTTTGCCCTTGTACTTATCATCGTCTAAAGAAACCATATTTCCTTCAATATCAGGGAAGGAAAAAGCAATTTTATCATAGCCCTCTTTCAAATAGGTTAAGCTATCGGCATCGACCAATTTAAAATTTGGATCGCGTTTACCAACCCAAGTCGTTTTATAATGATTACCTGACCAAAAAGCGCCAATCAAAGATCCGTCTTCCTTAACTTTCGCTTCAAATAAGAAAGCGTGGGAACCATCAAAGCAAGAAAGGTAGAGTTTGTCCGCTTGAATCGTACCTTGCAAGTATCGGAAGTCGCCCGTTTCCGTTTGAAAAGTACCCGTTACATAATTGCCTTCCTGCTTAAATTCGCCTAGGGCGGGGTAAGGACTGTCCGTGTCCATTCCAAATTGAACGGCCCAGCTACCATTTAGATCAATGGCGGGTTCTTTTTTTAAGGCAGAAAAGCGATGTGTCACGCTATGTCTTGCTACAAAATGAATGCTATAATCCTTTTTAGTTTCCACGATCCATTTTCCTTCCATAATTCCTTCCTCATAAAAGGCTTCAATACGAGATTCATAATGAGGGAAGGCAATAACTAGGGTATCGTCCCCCGTCATTTTATTATGACCGACAGAAATCTCATTCACCCGAATCCGTTCCTCTCCATTGATGACTTCTACATAAATCTTGCTCATCATAAAAGACTTCAAAGTTAAAGCTCTCCATCTGTAATTTCATCAATAACTTGTTCGCTACGATCTTTGGGTTAAAATT
>JAHDHB010000588.1 GCA_020631545.1 Saprospiraceae bacterium
AAATTGTCTACTTGTAATTTCGTGTTTTAAAAACAGCAAAATGGAAGCATGTAGTCTAAGAAGATATAAGCATAACGTGAGACACTAAATATCAAAGACTTATAAGGAGTTCAGTGAACTCTTCAAGACAAATAAACTAAATACTTTTTTCTTGGTTCTAACTGCGCCAGCTTAGGAGTAAAGAGCTAGGAGTTTTTTGTAGGGCTTGATTGAAATCATGGAAACCAGGCCTGTGGTTTTCTATCCCTCTACTTACAAGTCTAGGACATCTTTAACTGGCTCAAATTTTAATCTCCCTCCGCCTCTTGCCCAACTTGTTGAAAAAACCCGTAACTTTGTGGCAAATTTCACGACTACGCGAATTCTTCTTCCTATTTCTTCACCTGCAAGCAACAAGCCGTCGAGCTCGTTTATTGCACTATCCAACTATGTTAACATGTTGAATGTTAAGCCTATCAAGTCCGCTTTAATTTCGGTGTTTTCCAAAGACAATCTGGAGCCGATAATTCGTAAATTGAACGAATTGGGAGTAACCATTTATTCAACAGGAGGTACGGAAGCCTTCATCAAAAAACACGGCATCCCTGTAACGGCTGTTGAAGAAATCACCAGCTACCCTTCTATTTTAGATGGCCGTGTCAAAACTTTACACCCCAAAGTATTTGGAGGTATTTTGGCTCGTCGAGAAGACAGTCATTTGGCGCAGTTGGATAACTATGAAATCCCTGAAATAGACCTAGTTATCGTTGATTTATACCCTTTTGAAGAAACGGTAGCAAACACGAGTGAAGAGAGCGAAATCATCGAAAAAATTGATATTGGAGGTATTAGTTTAATTCGTGCAGCGGCAAAAAACTACAAGGACGTTGTTGTTGTTCCTTCTAGGAATGAATATGCGATGTTGCTTGAATTGCTAGAAGAAAAAAAGGGATATACCGACCGTAATGATCGGAAAGCTTTTGCCCATCGTGCCTTTAAAATTTCTGCGCATTACGATACCGCCATTTCTGCTTACTTCAATGAGGAAGAACCTCGTCTGAACTTGAACGGGCAACCTTCTAGAACGCTTCGTTATGGAGAGAATCCGCACCAACAAGGACGTTTTTATGGTGACTTGGAAGCTATGTTTGACAAGTTGAACGGCAAGAAACTGTCTTACAACAACTTAGTGGACATTGATGCTGCCGTTTCCTTGATGAAGGAATTTAAGGACGATGAGCCTACTTTTGCCGTTTTAAAGCACACCAACGCTTGTGGTACAGCCACTAGGGATACCGTTTTAGAGGCTTGGAAGGCCGCACTAGCAGGCGACCCTATTTCTGCTTATGGTGGAATCTTGATTTGCAACAAAGAAATTGATTTAGCTACAGCAAAGGAAATCAAGAAACTATTTTACGAAGTTTTGATTGCACCTTCTTTTGAAGAAAAAGCTATTAAGGTTTTGTCCAAGAAGAAAAATGGGGAGAACAATACCCGAGTTTTGCTTAAAATCAAGGATTTTACCGTTCAAAATAAGCTCGTGAAAAGTGTTTTGAATGGAGTTATTGAGCAAGATGCGGATAGTAAAATAGAAGCTGCCGAAGATTTCAAAACAGCAACAAAACGCGCTCCTTCTTCCTCAGAAATTGAAGACTTAGTCTTCGCCAATCGTTGTGTCAAACACTTGAAATCCAATACGATTGTCCTAGCTCGTGGCAAACAACTCCTAGGAATGGGATGCGGCCAAACTTCTAGGATAGATGCCTTGAAACAGGCTATCGAAAAGGCCAAGAATTTTGGTTTTGAACTAGAAGGTGCTGTCATGGCTTCTGATGCTTTCTTCCCTTTTCCTGATTGTGTGGAAGTTGCCGCAGCAGCAGGCATCAAAGCCGTCGTTCAACCGGGTGGTTCGATTCGTGATGAATTGAGCATCAACAAGTGTGATGAATTGGGGCTTTCTATGGTACTTACTGGAACGCGCCACTTTAAACACTAGTGGTTCAAAGGTATAAACAACCAAGCCCCAACGGAATGCAACACCTTAGATAACAACTTATTATAACACTCTAAGGATGGTATCATCCCGTTGGGGCTTCCTACATCATCAAGCGTAATTTTTCATTAATTCCTACTTTTCGGAGTAGATACAAGTATACTAATTGATTTGAAACGCATATTTCTAATTCTTACGTTCTTATGCTGTACTTCTGCTTTCTTGTTTGGACAGCAGGGCTATTGGGATGTAATTGAGTTGCATGATGGGAAGATTTTTCGTGGGAACATTATCGAAATGACGCCTAAAAATGGTGTACGAATTCTTGCAGACGACAAGGAGGTGTATTTCTTCAAGGCCGAGCAGGTCAAAGAGATCTCCAAAGTAAAAATGAAGAAATCGGAAATGAAAAACACGGATTCTTCTCCAGTTTCAAGTGGAAAATCAAGCCCCAAAATGCCGCAAGAACCTAGGAACGAATATGAAAATAGCGGCTATTTCGCTATTATCGAAAGTGGCCTTCTCTTTAGTCTAATTCAAGATGGAAAACCCGTAAACGATAGCTTACGGCAAAATGCTATTCTGTTGAATACCATTCAAGGGTGGCATATTACACCGAACTTTTCTGTAGGGATAGGGATTGGCGCTGCTTTTCAACAACCGACCAATACGTTCCCTCTTTCCTTAGATTTCAGAAGTCATTTTACTTCAGGACGAATAAAACCGTTTGTTTATGCTGCTAGTGGAATAGCACTTATTATTGATGATACCGATAAACTTGGAAGTATTTTCGGCGATTTTGGCTTAGGTGTAAAAACCTCTTTTTCCCCTTCCTTCGCTTTTAACACATCTCTGAGTTACACCCCTTATTTTTACGCCTTGCAAAAAGGTGGGGGCTCTTCGTTAAAGGATGGTTATTTTTCTATTCGGGCTGGCCTTGCCTTTTAGCCATTGCCAAGACTAAATTTCGAATACCTCCAAGCATCAAAATAACCTTTTTAAGAAGCAAGCTGTTCGCTTGTCTTTCCAAATCGTCTTTCGCGGCTTTGGAAATCAATAATGGCTTGATAGAGATGTTCTTTGCGGAAGTCTGGCCATAACGTTTCCGTAAAATACAATTCGGCGTAAGCAATTTGCCACAACAAGAAATTACTAATTCTTGCTTCGCCACTAGTTCTTATCATCAACTCCGGGTCAGGAATTCCCTTAGTACTTAAAGCATTGCTAAAGACTTCGTCATCAATCATCTCTGGATCAAGATTACCTAATTTAGCCTTTTCGGCAAGCTCTTTAGCAGCCTTCACCATTTCCCACCGTGCGCTATAATTTAAGGCAAGCACAAGCGTCATGCGCGTGTTTCCTTTTGTTTTATCAATAGCATCTAGCAATTCATGATGGCATTTAGAAGGCAGCTTTTCGATGTCTCCAATAGCTGTTAGGCGGATATTATTGTCCATCAAGGTTTTAATTTCCTTGCGAATGGTAGAAACAAGTAGCGTCATTAACGCATTCACTTCAGCTTCAGGCCGCCCCCAGTTTTCCGTAGAAAAAGCATAGAGAGTCAAGTATTTGACACCCAATTCAGCAGCAGCTTCCGTCGTTTCACGTACCGCTTTTACGCCGTTTTGATGACCAAATATTCTGATGCGTCCAAATTGCTTAGCCCAACGCCCATTACCATCCATGATAATAGCGATGTGCTCTGGTAATTTGTTGAGATTTATGGATGATTTTAAATCTTTCAAGCTGATATTTCTTTTAATTATTGCCTAACACAGCAAATTTACAAAAAGAAATAGATAAGGCGGCAATTGGACTCTTTAGATTATAATTATTTTGTTCGCTGTCCTATAAAATAAGCTAATGGCCACCGAGGGCGCAATGCTGTTAAGTTAAGGAATTTATGTTCTTGCTTTTGAATTAAATATTTTATA
>JAHDHB010000589.1 GCA_020631545.1 Saprospiraceae bacterium
CCGCGACCCCCTGCGTGACAGGCAGGTATTCTAACCAACTGAACTACCGGACCACTATATGTTTTAGCTTATTAAAGTTCAAAATATAAGCTAATTGCTTTTGTTTAGTATAACGAACAAATGATGAATTTGGTTTCAAAAAAAATGGATTTTTGTGCCATTTTTTTAACTTCGTTATGAAAATGTTTTTGTCTCTTTTGACAACGGCACAAATTTAAGGCAAGTTTTTTAAATGTGCAAGTTTTTTAAAAAAGTTTTTTGATTTTTTTTATGCTAATATTTCAAGCAAAAAATGGAATCAAAAATATAAACACTTAAATAAAAGAACAGCATGCCTTTGATTGAGTACCAAGAAATTGACAGGAGATTTGTTGAACAAAACTTTATCAACCCACTACCTCTTTCGGCAGTGGCACAAAAGTAAAATCCTTTTGTTAATAAACCAACTTTTTTAGCTTTTTTTTAAAAAAAACTGCAAAATTGCCTACATGCGAACTAACATTAGTATTTTTGTTAAGGAATGACTAAAAATTAAGTCCTCTGTTTACCAGATGGGTTATGTTGTTCTTTGCTCCTGAAAAAATATTGACAGCCAAATTCCATGTACGAGGTAGATTTTTGGCGGCACACAATTTTAACACAACGCAAAGAATATTCTACCATATATCAGGAACAGGCTACCTATATTTTAGTTAACACAAATGATTATACTTTGAATTGTTTTTTAAGATTCAGATATTAAGATAAAACAGAATACTATGGTTTTCCTTGATTTTGAGCGGCCTATTGAAGAGCTTTATGAGCAAATGGCAGATATCAAAAAGGTTGCAGAGAAGACAGAGGTAGATATGAATGATGCCATAAGCGAATTAGAAGCTAAGATTAAGGCTAAACGCAAAGAGATCTATAGCCAGCTTACAGGATGGCAAAAAGTTCAACTTTCTAGACATCCGGAACGCCCTTACACGCTTTTTTATATAGAAGCGATGTGCAAAAAATTCGTAGAATTGCATGGAGATCGTAACTATGGAGATGATAAGGCCATCGTTGGTGGCTTCGGGAGCATAGAAGGGCAAACGTACATGTTTATAGGACAACAAAAGGGAGTCAATACTAAAATGCGCCAGTACCGCAACTTTGGCATGGCGAATCCAGAAGGCTACCGAAAAGCGCTGCGTTTGATGAAATTGGCGGAACGTTTTGACAAGCCCGTTGTCTGCCTTATCGACACCCCAGGCGCTTACCCTGGCATTGAAGCAGAGGAACGAGGACAAGCAGAAGCTATTGCAAAAAATCTTTTTGAAATGGCACAGCTTAGAGTACCAATTATTTGTATTGTGATTGGGGAAGGAGCTTCTGGTGGGGCTTTGGGAATTGGCGTAGGGGATCGTATATTTATGCTAGAGAATACTTGGTATTCCGTTATTTCACCTGAATCTTGCTCTTCTATTTTATGGAGAAGCTGGGATTACAAGGAAAAGGCAGCCGAAGCACTTAAGCTAACCCCTAAGCATATGCTTAATTTTGGCATTATAGATGGAATTATCAATGAGCCATTTGGTGGTGCCCATTCTGCACCTGAGGAAATGGCAAAAATACTGAAGCGGCATATTAAGAAGGAAATTGCCGATTTGATGAACATGGATAAGGATGAACGAATAGACAAACGTATTGATAAATTTGGCAAAATGGGCGAATTCGAAAGATATGCTGTCCATGACCAAGAAGAAGCTTAAGAATGCTACGATTTAGGAGGTAGGATACAGGAAAATTCCAAAATGTGAATCATACTTCTTATTTCTAACAGACGAAATTACGAGAGGAGATTTTTGGAGTCGCCTCTAGATGCTCGATTTTTTAGGGGAACACCTAAAAAACGGATAAAAATGCAACTGTTTTTAACCCAAACAGTACTAAATAGTATTGGATAATACTGATTTGGACTTGCCAAATTCTATATTTTTCGATATATTTACTTTTTAACACAATTTTTTATTACTTAACTAATAGCTTAACATGTTGCAATGGCTAGATGATGTTCGCCTTAAGACATATCATTACTACCTGGAAAAAAAAGTGAGCGACCTTAAGATCACCCGTAAATCCATTAGCTTTAAAAATGCTCGAAGCATAGGTATTTTGCTTGATGCGACAGATAGGGAGAATCAAGTATTTGCGGATAAAGATCGGGATCAACTCAGGAAAATGGGGAAAAAAGTCAATGTTTTGGCTTATTTCAATGACTCTCTCACGCACAATAATATACTTTTTGATTATTTTAATAACAAGAACCTAAACTGGTATTACCAACCTAAAAGCAAAAAGGTAGAGGATTTTATGAACACGTCTTTTGATGTGCTCATTTCATTACACTTGGATCAATCTCCTCCGCTTGAGTTTATTTCTGCTTGTTCTAAAGCGCATATGAGAGTTGGACAATACCGAGAAGACAAGGAGTTTTGTTATGATTTAATGATTGATATATCAGATGACCCAGACTTGGATAAATTTGTAAACGAGGTAGATGTCTACCTTAAAATAATTAATCGATGAACACAGAATTCCGTGGTACTGGAGTGGCCTTAGTAACTCCCTTCAAGGATGGTAAAGTTGATTTTAAAAGTCTCAAGAAACTGATAAACCACACTATTGATGGCGGCTTGGAATTTCTAGTATCTTTAGGTACTACGGGAGAATCTGCCACCTTATCGGTGGAGGAAAAGCTCAAAGTTCTTGAATTTACAGCAGACGTTAATCAAGGAAGAGTACCGCTGGTTGCTGGTTTTGGTGGCAATGACACCAAAAAAGTCATTGAAACGATACAAAACTTCCACTTCAATGGCTATGATGCTATTTTGTCTGTAAGCCCAGCTTACAACAAACCTACTCAAGAGGGGATTTATCGGCACTTCATGGCCATCGAAGCTATTGCCCCACGACCAATCATCTTGTACAATGTTCCTTCTCGTACAGGTGCAAACATGACTGCTCAAACGACTCTTCGCCTTGCTCATTCAAGTGATAAATTTATCGCGGTAAAAGAAGCATCTGGAAACTTACAGCAATGCATGGAAATCGTTCAGAACAAACCTAAAGATTTCCTTGTTCTTTCTGGGGATGACCTTATCACGTTGCCAATGCTAGCTTTTGGTATTGATGGTGTTATCTCTGTTGTCGCCAATGCATTTCCTCGTCAATTTTCGGAGATGGTACGCTTTGGGCTAGCTAATGATTTTGTGAATGCTCGGCCTCTACATTTCGACTTAATGGACATCATCGATCTTATTTTTGTAGATGGTAATCCCGCAGGGATAAAAGGAGTCCTAGAAATGCTTGGAATCTGCAATAAAGAAGTCCGACTTCCCCTAGCAGAACTAACACTTTCTACGGAGTCCAAACTAAAAGCAGCTATCCAACAACTTTTGGCGGTTCCGGTTTAGGCAGTCCCCTGATTGAAATCAGGGGTTACGGAAAAACACTTGGCATTTTTTACATGAATTGCCATATCTTACTTTGTATGCATAATGCTGAAAGTTTATTTTTTGCCCCCTACACCAGACAAAAACTAACTATCAACTCTTAACTGCGAATGCTTCCTATTTCTTTTTATCAACGGGATGATGTTCTTCAAATCAGTAAAGAACTATTAGGCAAATACCTTGTTAGTCAATTTGATGGGGTTCGAACGGTAGGGAAAATCGTTGAAACGGAAGCTTATCGTGGGCCAGAAGATCGAGCTTGTCATGCTTGGAATAATAAGCGTACAAAAAGAACGGAAACCATGTTTTCCGAAGGAGGAGTGGCTTATGTTTATTTATGCTATGGAATACCCCACCTCTTCAATGTTGTAACAGGTTTTAAGGATGTCCCTCCTGCTGTTCTCGTGCGT
>JAHDHB010000590.1 GCA_020631545.1 Saprospiraceae bacterium
CAAAAGACACTAGGAGGTAGTGGGCAAGAGCGGGCGTATTCGATAACACAGACCTCTGATGGAGGTTATGTTATTGGAGGAGCCTCTACCTCAGGTGTTTCTGGAAGTAGAACGGTCGCTACAAAAGGTTATCAAGATGCTTGGTTGGTTAAATTACATGCCTCGGGGAATGAAGTTTGGCAAAAATCAATTGGAGGTACAGGGTCTGATGAGGTGATTGTGGTACAAGAAACGGCAGATGGCGGACTTATTTTAGGTTGTAGTTCTTCTTCAGGAATTTCTGGTGATAAAACGGAAGCAAGTAGAGGTGGATACGATTATTGGTTAGTAAAAACGGATGCGAATGCGAATGTACAGTGGCAAAAAACGGCAGGTGCTGCTTGGTCGGAGCGCTTGACAGACCTAGCACAAACCTCTGATGGAGGGTATGTTATCGGTGGTTATTCCAACTCAGCAGCTAGTGGAGAAAAATCTGAGAGTGCTCTTGGGCAATATGATTATTGGGTGGTTAAATTTGATGCTACAGGAAATCTAACATGGGAAAATACGATAGGAGGTTCGGGAATGGAAACGATGTCTAGCCTTATTCAAACGTCTGATGATGGTTACTTGATAGGAGGAAATTCGGATTCTAATATTTCTGGTGATAAAACACAGAATTCTGATGGAATGACGGATTTTTGGGTATTAAAATTAGACAATAGCGGCAGCATTCAATGGCAGAATACGCTAGGAGGAAATCACATGGATTTGTTGACGGACATCATTAATATGCCTGATGGTGGGTATTTGCTTGGGGGAATCTCTATGTCTAATGTCAATGGAGACCAAACGGAGCCTTCTTACGGTCTTTGGTGCCATGATTATTGGGTGGTAAAATTGGAAAGAGATGTTGTACTTTCTAATGGTGTAGCGGCTTTCCATTTTGAAGATGTTGATGGTGTGGGCGGCAATAGCTTTATCTGTGGCGAAGATGTTTACTTGGATGGAACTGCTTCTTTGAATGAAACGGAGTATAAAATTATCGCTAAAAAACGTCAAATCGGTAGTACGGCTGCTTTCCAGTATGATGCAACTTTTGGGCCTTTTACAGGGCAAGTTGGGCTCTTAAATTTAAGCACACTTTATGCGAATGCAGGCTCGGCTATCGCTACAGGTTATGAGTATGAAATGGAACTTTCTGTTCAAAACTTACCTCAATTTTCTTGGATTTCTACTACGCATTCCTTCTCCGTAACTCTAGGAACTTATGATGCGGGTTTTGCGATTTATCCTGCTTTGCACATGAATATGGTGAACATCATGGTGGATGTTGTTTCTAATCCAAATCCTGCTTCGGCCAATCATTTATGGAGTATTTATTATGCTGGACCACAGGGACAAACTTGGGGATACAATACATTGGTTGCTGGAAATTCAACGGTTTGTTGTAGTAATACTATGACTGCTTTCAATGCCAATTTAGTCTACAATACTTGGTACTACGTGAAGCACGGCGTTTGGGATAATGCTTGCCAAGGATGGATTGAAGTACGGCAACCCTTCTATGTTCGTGGTCAAAAAGGAGGTAAGTTTGAAAAAGGAGGATTGGATGTAGTTTATGGAGAACAAGAAGTCGTAGAAGAGTATGAAGAAGAGCATTTTCCTGAAATGGAAGAAGAAAAAGAAGTTGCTTTTGAAAGTGCAAGAGTAGCACCACTCCAAGAAACTTTGAACGTGTATCCTAATCCTGCAAGCCAAGAACAACCTCTAAATTTAGAAGTAGCGAATGGGACTATCGAACAAGTAGAATTATTCGATTTAACAGGAAAAGCATTTCCGATTACGATGAGCGGTTTATCGAATTCTAAGATGACCATCCAACCAGATTTTGGTCTTACGCCAGGAATTTACTTCGTCCGAATTATAACGTCGAACGGAGGACAATTAGTCGAGAAATTAGTGATTAAATAAAGGATAAGCAAGCGTGTTATGTTGACAAGGAAGGGTAGGGTAGAAGACTTTTGTTCTTCGCTCTACCTTTTTTTAGTGGGGGAAAGAGAAAAGAGTAGCGACTAAGAGTAAAAAAGCTTAACTTTACATTAAATAACTAAAAATCAAAAGATGGCTTATTCCGACTTTACATTACAAGACATACGAAACAAATTAGGCGTAAAAGAAAAAAGGGAGTATTTATTCAAAGAAATAAAGCCTCAAAAAATAAGTCCTTGGTTGGAGAAAACGCTTTCTTTGACGAAGTCTATTCCTTCTAAAAGTGAAAAGGCAAAATCAGAATTAATCGTTACGCCTATTTTGATTGAATTAAGAGAACGAAATGATAATTTCTTTACATTTTATTCTGGAGAATCCCTTGATGCTGATCGAGAAAAGGGCTTGATCGGTGAATGTGATTTTATCTTGACCAAAGATACCGGAGCTTTTGGGATAGATTTGCCTATTCTTTCTCTAGTAGAAGCGAAAAGAAACGATATGGAATTAGGAATTATTCAGTGTGGGGCACAAATGATTGGTGCAGAATTTTTTAATAAAAAAAATAATCATCCAACCAGTGTGATTTATGGCTGCGTTACAACTGCTGATAGTTGGCAGTTTTTGAAACTTGAAAATAATGTACTAAAAATAGATAAAGAACGTTACTACCTTAGTGATATTGAGCTAATCATCGGCGCTTTTCAAGAAATAATTGATTTTTATAAAAAAAACATATAAGCTGTCTGGTTTTGACTTTCTTTTGTGAGAGTTGACAACATTCTTAGTATCTCATCAATGAACTTATGTGCAAATTTTGACTGAACATTAAAAACGTTTTTAATGTTCAGCCATTTTTGCATAGAATTTCACTGGTGAGAAACTAAGCTTTTGACAGCTTAAGTCAATTACCTATTGATAAACTCATTCAATTCATCGATGGTGCTTTTATGGGTAAAAGCGTCATTAACTTTGTAGTAGTTTCCTACATCATAAGTACGTCCGTAAGCCTGTTTTGCAAATTCTAGCTTCGTTGATTCATGCGTAAAAAGATGCAGAATTTGCTTGACCTGTTCCGCTTTTAAGCAGTTGGCACTGGCAACTTGCTTCGCTAGTGTAAGTTTGCTGTCCTCAAAAGTTTTGTCTACAATACTAGTTCTTACGCCCTCGAATTCACCATCAGACATAGGAAAACCGTTACAACCAACCGTACCGTTATAGTCGGGCATTGGTGCTTCTTCTTCAAAATCGCTCGTCGTGGTTGTCGTTGTTGTGATGGTGGTTGAAGAAGTCGTAGTTTCTTCCACTTCTAGATCGCCTACATTGACATCCATATCAATGCTTACGCCGCCGATATTCACATCTAGACTAACATCATTAGGGGTATTATCTCCCACAGTTGTTGTTGTCGTTGTCTCTGTTACCGTTGTGCTTATCACAGGCTTAGGTGTTGGGGTATATTGAATGACCGTCGTGTTTTCTGCAACAGGAGGCGCCTGAGCAATAGGGATAGCAGAATATAGTTTTAGCTTTAACTGTCCTTTTCTGTCTTTTTTGATGATATAAGTAGCTTCTGCATGTGTTCCGTCGGCATCTTGGGTTATTAAGTTCTTCTTCTCAATAGCTTGAAGCCCTTCGTCTTGGAAAATTACTTTAGCAGAGTAGTAAGGCTGCGTAAGGCCTTCTACACGGATATTTGTTGCTGGTTTCTCGCTTTGTCTTACTCCGTTGAGTATAAGATCAAAAGGCATCCCGTCTTGAGCAAAAACAATTAGGGTAGAGGTTGTTTGTCCTATAGAAAGTGTACAAAAAGCAAGTAAAATGAATAGTGTTGAAAAAATCTTCATAATGTTGATTAGTCTATATTGAGTTTTGGCAAATAAATTAAAGATTAAAACATATCGCTGTTGTTTAATGG
>JAHDHB010000591.1:0-3549 GCA_020631545.1 Saprospiraceae bacterium
AGCCTTGTTGCAACTGAGGAAAGTTCTGCTCAGTGCTTTTCTCCTGTGGTATTTTGTAGCAGAGCCAACAAAATTCATAGGGAACAGCAGGACGGCCGAATTCTTCTACAAATTAAAACTAAAGATGAATCGAACTTAGGCTAAGAAGAGGGCTAAAAAAAACTGGATTGCCCCTTGTAGGAACAATCCAGTTCTAATCGTAGATTATTTGAGGTAGCCTTATTATTTAGCCCTTATAAACTGGCCAATTCGTTTCCAATAAGCTTCGCTATCGGCTAAAAAATTAGCTTTATTGTCTGGATTTTCTATCACAAAAATAGGCTTTATCAGCAAATCTCGCTTAGCACGAAGGCGCTCCATGTCTTGGTCACTAAACAAAGGATCATTACTACCAACAATAATGAGAATGCCTTTGAGGGAGCGAGATTCATTGCCATCTAAAGCATATAGAGGCTGCGTTCTTTTGTCATATCCAGCAAATGGAATTTCCATAGGATTCTCTGAACTACTAAATCTAGACTCCAAATCTTCCATACTCAGAAAAGGGGTATCAGCAATGATGCCTTTTACTTCTTTACGGTGAAATCCTACGCCCATAGAGATACCTGCACCGATTCCCCAACCATAAACAAAAAAGGTTGGAGCAAAACGTTTTGAACAATAAGAAAGCATGGCGCGGAAATCGTCTTGAAAATGTGGATAGATGTACATATTGTTATCAATTTCGAATTCGCTGCTCTCTCCATAGCCACGATAATCATAAGTTATGACATTGTATCCCAATGTAATGAAGTTTTCTACAACACGTAGGTGGTCGCCCATATTACCTTCTCCATTGTGGCTGATCAAGATAAAACGGGTGGTTTTCTCCCTTGCAGGGAAGTACCATGAGGCTAAAGTAGCTTTGCCGTCTGCTGTTCGAACGGAAGCAGATTCATACTTCATGTTGTACTTGTCTGGGAGTTGTTTGTAAGTTCTAGAAGGGTTCAATGCCAAAAGGTTGATACTCATGAGCATGAGGATCCCTGAAAGGATGATAGTTTTCATCTTTTTATTAAGTTTTGCAGTAAATAATTGACCAAACTAGGGGTGTGGGATTTGCAATATACGGATTTATTTAGTAAAAGGCTAGCTCTAGCGTTAGATAAATCGAATGTTTTTGGACAAAGTTTTTTTTTACCCCATAAATTAACGATTTTTACAGCATTACGATTTTCTATTCCCCAACGCAGCAAAGCTGCTAAATTACGAATGTGAAATGACGAATTACGAATCGGTTGTTAGAGTGACTAAAGGCTGTGAGTTTTGAAGTAAATCTATTTAACTGTCTGTAAATCAAATTTTAAGATACTAATCCATTTTAGCTATGTCGTTGTTTGAATTATTTATCAGTAGTCAAGAAAAACAAATTGAGAAGCAAGTATATGCATTAGGTAATGAACTACGAATTCAGCCTAAGATCAAAAGAGGGTGGAGTCAGCTCATATATAAACAATATCCTCAACTTGATGGGAAATACCAAGGACGGGATTTATTGATTTCGATGACATCAAGGAAGCGCAAAAACCGTCGAATTTTCAAGACGCAGGTTACCCTTGGCCTATACAATCATTACAACTACGACCTACGTATAACGAAAGAAAATTTCCTTTCTAAAATGGGGAAATACTTTGGGGTAAAAGACATCGAAATTGGTCATCCGCCTTTTGACGATAACTTTCGTATCCAATCTAGTGATACTTATTTCCCCGAAACGGTGCTTAGTGAGCCCCTAATTATTGATAAATTCAAGCGAATATCTAAAGAATTCAAAGGGGAGTTGTTACTAGAAGGTCATGAGCTCATCTATGAAGAACAATTGGCTTTGCTTAGTAGAAAAGAGCGGAATCATGTAAAAAAACTGCTGGATTTAATGGATACCTTAGCTCGATATATTGAAGGTTTTGGGCAGGAACGAAGACCAACTATGAATCATGAACCCTTGGCTGATCTCTAACTTGTTTTCTAAGCTTTGCTTGAAAAGACGCGTTGACAAAGGACATAGGGCAAAAGACAATCTTCTTTCCAAGCAGCTATGAATTATATTCGCTACAAAAGTATGAGCAGTAACCATCCAGTTTTGCGGGAAGGAATTGTGAGCTGGCAAAAAATGGAAGGTTTTAGCAGAAGCAGTATCCTTTTCTAAGACCTTCTAGTTTTTGCAAACACACCAACCCAACTCACAACATAGGAAGGTCTCTACCTCAAAAAATAGCGAAATGTCTCACGATGTAAGAAAGCCAAGCAGCTATTTTACTTTCAATTTTTGGCCAACACGAATTACATTCGAATCCAAGTCATTCAGTTGTTTCAATTTTTCTACAGCAATGCCGTGTTTTTGAGCAATAGACCATAGCGTGTCTCCTTTTTCGACGGTATAAAAACGCTCTCCTGGTACTGGTTGAGGAGTCACTTTAGGTGGTTTGGGATTCACTAATTTAGGGCGAGTCTTCGCCTTTTTGCGCAAATAAATTTTTGCACCGACAGCAGGTTCTTGACCGCTAAATAGTTTATTTCGCTTGTATAAACTCGCCAGTTTAATACCATACTTTTGCGCGATGCTAGCCATGTTCTCCCCAGTTTTTACACGATGATGATGTTGCTTACCGCGATACTTTTTCCGCTTGGGCTGTAGGAAAACATACGCTCCAGTAGAGATTTGAGGTGTTGATGATTTATCGTTATATTTCAGGAGTTTATCAAGGGGAATCTTATATTTTTGAGCAATTTTTCGATAAGAATCCCCCGTCCCAGTCACCAAAGCCTTAACGCCATTTACTTGTATCAACTTGCTTGCTAAAACAGGTGATGCCGACTCCTTATCCACCTCCTCAATCGGTTCGATTCCGACAACGACATTGGTCATTTTATCAAAACGATCCAGCTTATTCGTCTCAATAATTTTTATCAATAATTCAGGGTACTTAGGATTTGTTGCATACCCTGCTTTTTTTAGACCATGCGCCCACTGTTTATAGGCTGTTTTCTCGAAATCAAACAGAAAAGCATACCGCTCTTTCCCTTTCAAAAACTCAGAATGGGCGACAAAAGATTCCTCCGCATCCTTATATTTCCGAAAACAAGACTTGATAAGCACCCCATTTACATAGTCATCATCTTCCCGATAAATCGTTTCCCCCTCCCAATGGCCGCCACACTTAATCCCAAAATGATTGTTCCCCTTCACCGCCAAAATACTCTTTCCATTTGAAGACTCCAAGCAAGCTTGTGCTAGTTTAATACTAGCAGGAACCCCCGTTCGTTCCATTTCTTCTACAGCAATATGCTGGTATTTGTCAATGTAAGCCGCCCGCTCCGAAGATTGGGCAAAGCAGAATACAACACCATAACCTAAAATAAGCATCACCAAAAATCCTCTAGTCTTTTTCATAACAGTCCGTTTTTCTATTTCATTCTAATTCCTTGAATAGTAAGGAGACAGGATTGTGAGAAGTTATTCAAATGATGTGCCAAAGAGGGTGGGGAGGTATTGAACACTTCACCTCTTTT
>JAHDHB010000591.1:3562-3884 GCA_020631545.1 Saprospiraceae bacterium
ACAATTTATCAAACTCTCTTCTGTTATATCTTGGCCTCCTCCTCCAAGTTTTAAATCTTTAAGCGCATTAAACCATTGCTCATCAGACGATAAATGAAGACGTTGGCTAGAAAGCTCTCCTCCTGCACGTTCCCAGATGTTTTTATCTTCTAAACCTTTTTTATAGTGTGTTTGAGTAGTATTTCTCAACAAAGACCACTTGTCAAATTTCTTTGTATCTTTTTTCAATTCAGTATGTTGGGTAGTTTTATTAGATGTAATGTTTTTATCCTGAGCTAAGATCATAGCAATTAACTCAAAAGCAAAAGCCGCAGCATTTGCG
>JAHDHB010000592.1 GCA_020631545.1 Saprospiraceae bacterium
GAACCCGAAGAATGGACTCCTTATAAAATGGCGTTGATTTCTAAGTTGATGGCCGATGATTTGGCGAATAGAGGCTACGATTTAGAAATGAGCAATGCGCTAGCTGTTTTTGGACGCGAAGTTTTTGATTTTTTATTCCCTGAATATTTCCCTGATCAAACGCCGATTATTCCAAAAGGAACATCTTGGGATTTTATGCCGAAACAACTGAGAGCAGAATCGAAGACTACGATAAATAATTCTGCTGAGGCACTTTCCTATGAAGCGTTACCCGAACCTTATCCCGGCATTGGTTCCAATAATTGGGCTATTTCAGGTGCTAAATCGGCTAGTGGAAATCCTATTTTATGTAGTGATCCCCATTTAAAATTAGGTCTACCCTCCATTTGGTATGAGATTCAGGTTAAAACGCCATCGATGAACCTCTATGGAATCACCATACCGGGCCAACCAGGCATCGTAATGGGATTTAATGAGCATGTAGCTTGGGGATTTACGAATGTGGGGCATGATGTCGCTGATTGGTATGCTATAAAATGGAAAGATGAGACGAAGCAAGAATATGAACTTAACGGAGAATGGGTGAAACCAGATATTGTTGTAGAAGAAATCAAAATCAAAGGACAAGCCGCTGTTAAGGATTCAGTTGCTTATACACATTGGGGACCAATTGTTTATACGGATGAAGACCATCCTAAGAAAGATTTAGCTTTTCGGTGGTTAGGGCATGAACCTTCGGATATTTTGGAAGGTTTTTACCATTTTTTCAAAGCCAAAAACTACGAAGAATTTAAGAAAGGTTTGCCAGCGTTCGATTGTCCTGCTCAAAACATTGCCCTAATCAGTCGAGATAAGGGAGATATCGCCCTTTTTGTTCAGGGAAAATTTCCTTTAAAGCAAAAAGAACAAGGCCGATTTGTACAGGATGGAAGTTCTACGGCGAATGAATGGCACGGCTACATTCCACAAGAGCATAATCCTCAGGTCGTTAACCCAGAACGTAATTTTGTAGCATCAGCCAATCAGCATTCTACAGATCCTAGCTATCCCTACTACTATAACGGTCGTTTCGGTCATTACCGTGCTCGAATAATAAATAGCCGTTTGGAGGCGATGGATGGTATTTCGATAGAAGATATGATGAAATTGCAAACGGATAACTACAGTTTAAAAGCGGAAGAAGCCTTACCTTTGTTGTTAGAAAAAGTGGATAAATCCTTGCTTACGAAAGCGGAAGTAGTTTTGTATAAAGCCATTAGCAATTGGGATTATAATTATGAAAAGGATGAAGTGGCTCCTGCTATTTTTGATGCTTGGTGGCGTAGTGTCTATGAATTTACTTGGGATGAGTTTTATTTATTGAAGGATTCTCTGGCTATAAAAACGCCTGAATTATGGCGTACAATTCATTTACTTCGAGATGATCCTAGCAATGTTTTTTTTGATATTCGGCGTACTACCGCAGTAGAAACAGCAAACGAAGTGGTTCATGATGCATTTAAAGATGCTTGTACGAAACTTTTTAATTGGCAGAAGGAAAATGATGATGCAGCGATACGCTGGGGGGCTTATAAAGCGACAAAAATTGAGCATTTAGCACGTATTCCACAGTTTTCCGCTCTGAATATTGACGTAGGAGGAGATCGAAAGTCCATCAATGCTATCTCGAAACAACATGGCCCTTCTTGGCGTATGATTGTAGAAATGGGAAAGGATTCAATTGTGGCTTATGGGGTCTATCCTGGCGGTCAATCTGGCAATCCGGGGAGTCCTCACTATGATGATTTCTTGGAGTATTGGAAGGAAGGCAAGTACTATTCGCTATTATTTATGCAATCACCTGAGGAAGAAAGTGATCGAATTATAAGTAGACAAGTATGGAATTGATAATGGGAACAACAAACGGAAGATATTTAGCCGCTGTAATTTTTGTTATGTTAACTACAATGGCTTTTTCAGCTTATTTGCCTTGGTGGGGCTTTATAGGCTTTGCGCTTTTTGCAGGATTTTGGGTAAAGCAGACTGATCGCCGCAGTTTTACTTGTGGTTTTTTAGGCGTAGGGCTTGCTTTTCTCCTTAAAATGGTGCTCGTGAATAACGCAAATGACGGTATTTTAGCAGCCAAAATTGGTCAACTCTTAGGTTTATCGGGTTCTTTTGGCCTTATACTCGTGACGCTTTTATTGTTTGGTCTACTAGGAGGATTGGCCGTATGGTCTGGAAATTTATTTCGAAGTAACGTTGGCTTCAGCCGACAAGTTGAACCGTAACATTGGCATCAAGCCAAAGTTTCTTTAAGGCCATAATGCTCCAATCACCTAAAGGACAACTACTAACTCCCGATAGCTATCGTGGATAACTACTAACTCTTAACTAATTTTAGTGAATTTTATCATTTACGATTTAGAAGCGACCTGTTGGGAGCACAAGCATCCTTCCCAAGTACAAGAAATCATAGAAATAGGAGCCTTAAAAATGGATCCCTATGGTGATGTGATCGGTGAATTTGGCCGTTTCGTCAAGCCCGTTTATCATCCTTCTTTAAGTGTCTTTTGCAAGCAATTGACTTCTATAGAACAGAGCGATGTCGATAGAGCCAAGGAGTTTCCTGATGTCGTTGAGGACTTTATGGATTGGATAGGGTTTTATGATGACGAAGAATACCTCCTATGTTCTTGGGGTTATTTTGATAGAGAAGCCCTAGAACAGGATTGTGAAAAACACAAACTTCCCTACGATTGGACAGCGCCCCACATCAGTCTAAAACATCAATATCGTGAAATAAAAGGTTTACGAAAGCCACAAGGTCTCAAACGTACTGTCCTCAAAGAAGGTTTTGAGTTTACAGGAACTCACCACCGGGGCTTCGATGATGCTGTGAATCTCGCCAAAATTTTTGCGAAGTACTTGGATGTATGGCAGTACTAACCCTGTTGTTAGTCGGTAACTTATCGTTCCCGACTAACTTCCTTTTCTCTCATCAATCACAAAAGCAGAAATTGTTTTTTAGTACTGACGGTAATTCCCGATAGCTATCGCGGATAACTTCTTTTCAAGCAATAGCTTTCACTGAGGGGGAAACTAGAAATTTCAACTCCTAGTAGTCTCTACAATTTGGCGAGCAAATGCTCTATATCCCTTTTGGACGCTTAAAACTATATTCAAATCACCTTTTTCATAAGGATTCATATCAGGGTTATATGTCCGTACATATTTGTCACTCCAAATCACAATTTCTAGGATTAGTGGCGCTAAATCAATTCCTTTCTCTGTAAGCAAGTAAACATTCTCTTTTTTATTTTTAGGTAATTTTCTTTTTGTAATCACCTCCAAAGATTCCAATAATTTTAATCTTGCCGATAGCAGGTTCGTAGCAATGCCTTCCTTTGATGCTGCCATTTCTTTAAATGTTTTCTTTTGATGCAGTAGCATATCTCTAATGATTAGTAAAGACCATTTGTCTCCTATTAAATCTAAGGCAGATGCTATAAGGCAGGAAGAGCGAAATTTTTTCATCATCATTCTTTGGATTATTACTTTAAAATCTAAAGTTATTTTGTAGTTTTACTTTACATTCTAAAGCAAAATTACAAAAAATACGTAACTATGTTAGCAGGACACTTTTCTACGGCACTAGTGGCACATCAAAAATTCCGAAAAGGGACTTTACTTTACTTCTTATTTGTTTCACAACTACAAGATTTGTTGTGGTTTATCCTGCATTATTTAGATCTTGAACCAACGGGCCCAAGTGATGTCTTTGATGCAACCTTAAGTGGTCTGACGGTGGATATGCTCTATAGTCACGATTTAGTTCCACAGCTCTTTTGGCATTGTCTTTGTTTTTGGGAAAATG
>JAHDHB010000593.1 GCA_020631545.1 Saprospiraceae bacterium
CTATTCAGAAATTAGGTATTAGTCCCCAGAGAGCGTTCCTCCTCTAGAGTCTACCACTTCATTGTTTTCGACGCTGTCGCTTGAAAAGACTGGTTGACAAAGGACATAGGACAAAAGACAATCTTCGAGCTATTGAAATATATTTTTTTGTCAAAAAGGTATCGTGAACTAGCTCGACCTGTACAAGCCTTTAAGGCAGATTATCAATCAAGCGGCTCGATGTTGGACCAGACTCAAGTAAATCCCGTATACTTAAAGAACAGGGATTTACAACAGTCTTAGCAGATCAAAAAAGGTGTCAAGAAACTCTTGACACCTTTATTAAAAATACTCGGTTAGGACTTTGGCCAAACGGCCATCAGTATATCGTAAAATAAGTGGATGGAGAAGAAAATTAATCTTTATAAAACATCCACTTTCTCAATTCATTAAAAGAAGCCTTTTTGCCATACATCAAGATTCCTACACGATAAATTCTTCCAGATAACCAGACAAAGAATATCGCAGTAGCCACTAGGATAACCATCGACAGCAGGATCTCCCACCAAGGCGGATTGAAAGCGAGCTGCGCAGGCATCACAATGGGCGAGAAGAACGGGAATAAGGCCGACCAAAACGCTAAACTGCTGTTCGGATTTCGAATAGAAGCAAACATAAAGAAGAACGCTAAGGCAATCAACAAGGTAATAGGAATCGTAAGCGACTGTCCTTCTGCCACATCATCCCCAATGGCAGAACCCAAGGCAGCAAAAATACTAGAATAAAGGAAGTAACCACCTAGGAAGTAAAACAAGAATAAAGGAATAATAACCCACCAATTTTGCTGGGATAACTCCGCAATAACTTGTTCGATATAGGCAATCGTATCCTCAGGATCCATCGCAGAACCACCTGCCATACTATTCATATCATCCAAAGCACTAGGCTCCACATTGCCACTGATGAACATACTCGTCAGGATAATGATACCAGGAATGAGAATCGCCCAAATGGCCAATTGTGTCAAACCGACCATACCCACACCTACGATTTTGCCCAGCATGAGTTGGAAAGGTTTCACGGAAGAAATGACAACTTCTACAATTCGATTCGTTTTTTCTTCCATAACACTACGCATCACCATCGAACCATAGATGAGCACGACAAAGAACATCACATAACCAACGAGAATACCAAAAACAGAGGCAATGTCAGCGCTAAAATGCTGCTCTTCGCCAGCTTTTTCTCCCGTTTTCTGCGTCAATTCCACAGAAGCCTTGAAGTTATCTAGGATATTCCGATCATAGCCCGATTCATCAATTTTGAAGTCTCGAATCCGATCCCGTATAGTTCTTTCGATAAACTCCTTAGAGACAATTCCTAATTTATCTTCTGAGTAATAGGTAATTTGAAGGTTCTTATTCTCTATTTTATTCGCTGCATCTGGAATGTGCAAAACCCCGTCGTACTTATTTTCCTTGTACGATTTACGTAAGTCTTCTAAAGGTTCATTTTTAAGGAACAGCTTGACACTCTTGCTGTTCTTGATACCTTTTATGGTATTCTTGTAAATCCCCGAATCATCTACTACAGCGATTCTTTCGCTTTCGCTTTCATAGCTAAGCAGGTAAATCTCCACTGCTAAGAATAGCGCAATCGCTAGAGGCGTACCCAAGGTAGCGAGGATAAAAGTTCTTTTCTTGACGCGGGTAAGATATTCCCGCTTTATGATTAACCAAAGTTTACTCATCGGTAAGCCCTCCTACTTGCTTGATAAAAATTTCGTTTAGTGTTGGTAAAATTTCATTAAAAGAAGTCACATGTACATTATGCCTTAACAACTCTGCTAAGAGCAAGTTAGAGTCTTCTCCTTCAGGAACTTTGATAATTAATTCCTTATCTCCAGCAGCTTCTAATTTGTAATGATCATCAATATGCTCAGGCAAAGCACCTTCATATTTGATGCGAAACAAATTCTCCTTGTACTTTCTCTTTACATCCTTAACCTCGCCTTCAAGTACATTTTTGCCCTTGTTAATCAAAACAATACGCTGGCACACTTCTTCTACTTGCTCCATACGGTGCGTAGAAAAAATAATACTCGTTCCTTGTTGATTAAGTTGGTAAATTTCGTCCTTGATCAGGTTAGTATTAATAGGATCAAGCCCAGAAAAGGGCTCGTCAAGAATAAGCAACTTAGGGCGATGAACAACCGTGGAGATAAATTGAATCTTCTGTTGCATTCCTTTAGACAATTCCTCGACTTTTTTGCCCCACCAATCGGTGATTTCAAATTTTTCAAGCCAAGCATTGATTTCCTGTTTCGCCTTTTTACTGCTAAGTCCTTTCAGTTGTGCCAAGTAGAGGAGTTGCTCTCCGACTTTCATTTTCTTATACAATCCTCTTTCCTCCGGCATATAACCAATAGCAGTAGGATGAGACGAATTAAGTTTATCACCATTCAAATAAACGGTTCCACTATCCGCACGAGTGATTGTCGTAATGATACGAATCAAGGAAGTTTTCCCTGCTCCGTTAGGCCCCAAAAGACCAAAAATAGTACCTTCGGGAATCGCAAAGCTTACCTGATCTACCGCAGTATGATTCTGATAGCGTTTTACGACCCGATCTAATTCCAATACATTCATGATGAGGTTTTTGTCATGGTCTATTTTCAAAAGACCAATAGCTTAAGCTGATGTTGAAATCACAACAGCATCTCAAATTGCTCAAAAAGAGGTGGAAGATAGGAATTTTTTATACTAATGTCCCGTTTTTCAGGATTAATTGTAAGGAATACCTTCGAAATACTAGGGTTTTTCCTTCCCTCGCCTTGGCAAAGGAAGGAAAAAATAACCTGAGGGAGCCTGGGAAAAACTAGAATAAAGTCGTTAACCATTCAAGTGTACTCACCTCTCGGATAAATCCAACAGGACGGTCTGATAACCTAAAAATGTCTAATATTTTTTAATAGCCCCTAACTTTCAAGACCTATCGGTTTTGACGCTAAGGCATTATTGGAAACAAGGGTAGGGGATTGGCCTTCCTTAGGAAGCGATATTAGGAATGTGGTTCCCTCTCCTAGGATAGATTTTTCAACTTTAATATTTCCGTTTATTTTATTGAGTAGTTTTTGGACGATAGCCAATCCAATACCTGATCCTTCGAACTCTCTTCGACTATGTAACCGCTTGAACATCACGAATATTTGTTCAAAATATTTGGGTTTTATCCCTATTCCATTATCACTCACATAAAAGAGGTGCTCATCAGGCGTTTCTTTATAGTTTATCCGTACAATAGGTTCAGGCTTTTGATTGTATTTTATTCCATTTTCAACTAAATTTTTGAAAACCAAAAACAATACACCGTTAGGAGAATGTATTTTTGGAAGGTTGGAGTACATGACTTTGCCTTCTTGGCTATAAAGCAAACTCCTTAAAGAATTGATTACATCATCAAGTACAATATTGGTGTCTACTTCTTCGACATCCTTCGGAATATAATCTAAACGATGGAATTCAAGGACAGCCTCAATCAGATCATGCAATTGGCGCCCACCTTTGATAACATATTGAAGATATTCTTGCAATTTTTCTTGCCCTTTTGATTCTCGTTGAGCCAAATTTGAAAAACTTACAATAGAACGTAAAGGCTCCTTAAGATCATGGGAAATAATGTAATTAAAGCGTTTTAATTCCTCATTTTTTTCGGCAAGTCTTTCCGTTGTTCGTTCAAGGTGGCGAGTTTTCAACGTTACTTGTTCCGATAAGAAAGAATTGAACTTACTTTTTTGTCTATAACGGTAAAAAAGGAAGAAAAGAACACCGAATAAGAATTAGGGCCAAAAAGAGTAAAGCGTAGTCTT
>JAHDHB010000030.1 GCA_020631545.1 Saprospiraceae bacterium
GATGCTTTTTGGAATTTCACCAACATGTTTATCAATAGCTTATTACAACTTAAATCTATATCTTAACCCTGCTGTTTACACTATGCGAAACTTTAGTTATTAACAAGGCTACTTATCGTACTATGCGCAACATGTCGGCTGAAGCCGACGTTACTTGAAAGTCTTTTTTAGTATCGATTTCTCCAATTTTTCTTCGATTCTCCAATCGTAACGTTGGCTTCAGCCGACATGTTGTTCCGTAAACGTATTCAGCAACTCAAAAATACTAATAATCAGAACATTACAATATGATTTACTAGTGGTTAATTTTGCATTTTATGGTAGTAACTAACTACACCACTTCTTCACAAACGCAACATGTCGGCTGAAGCCGACGTTACACGCGGAGCATAAATTCTACTAGATTATCTTCTTTCGCTAAATCCAGTTTTTTGCGTAGTCGGTAGCGACTGATTTCTACACCTCGGACAGAGATGTTCATGAGTGGCGCTATCTCTTTGGTTGTCAGGTTCATGCGGAGGTAGGCGCAGATTTTGTGATCCTTCGGGGTAAGTTGGGGGTATTGCACGCGCAAGCGTTTTAGGAAATCACTGTGGACGCGGTCGAAGTAGTGTGCGAAGCGTTCCCAATCTTCATCCATTTGATTATCACTATCAAGGAGACGGATGAGGCGTTTGATGTTCTTTTTTGTCGTTGCTTCTTTCGTTTCCTTCCCTACATTTTTTAGTTCCTCTTTCATTTTGTTGAGGATTTCATTTTTTTGAACAAAATGCATCGTCAAGGAAGCAAGTTCTTGATTTTGGTGATCGACAGCAGCTTCTAGTTTTTCATTTTGTAGTTGAATGATTTCTTTTTCGGATTGAGCTACAGCTTGCCGATGTTCTTCTTCTTTGATTATCAAGGCTTTTTCTTGTTCTTGTCGAAGTGTTTCTTTTTCCTCCTCAAATCGTGCTTTCAGGCGTAGAAACCACCCCAAAAGCAGGAGCGAAGCCAATAGGGTGTAAAGGATATAAGCAACTTTTGAGCGATACCAAGGAGGCTGAATTTCAAAGTGATACCTTGCTTCAATACCTTCTTCTTGACTAGGAAAACGTGCTTTCACCTTGAAGGCATATTTTCCTGGACCAAGGTTCGTGTATTCTTTCGCTGTCTTTGACGACCAAGCAGACCATTGAGGATCTAAACCTTCTAACTTGTAGCTGTAAGTGACTTCTTTTCCATATTCTTGAGCGGAAAAATCAAAGCGTAAAGCATTCAGGGTGAAGGGTAACGATAAAGAGGATTGGAGTGAGTCTTTAGCTTGTTCGGCACCTCCAAAAAGGAGACTGTCTGAAGGAATTAAGGTGCTTACTCTGCGAAGAAGTGCTTGGGGTGGTGTTTGTCTGCTTGTTTTTTGACGTTGATAATGAATAAATCCTTTCTCCGTTCCTAGGAAAACATCTTGATTACCATATGGATAAATATGTTCAAACCCTCCGACTAGCTGACCGAAGAGTGGGGGAAATTCTTGTTTGGTAATGCTTTTTTGCAAACCTACATCATTGATATTCAATAAACCAACTTTTTCATTGGCGGAGTACCAGATATTTTTTTCTTCGTCGGTAACTAAGCGTTTTACTAGGACATTTCCACCAAAAATTGCGCAATAATCTTCAAAACGTACAAACCGATTAGCCTGACTGTCAAATTTATAGATGTTTCTTTCTGCGGTAAACACGAGTTCTCCCCCAACATTGAATACGTGGATAAATAAATCGGTGGGAAATCCTTGTTCAGAGTTGTAAAACTCGACTTGTTGAATACTATCCAAGGAGGCGCTTAATTGGATACGGTAGGCACCGCGATAAGGATGGGTTACCCAAATTTCGCCAGAAGTATCTTGTGCAAAAATTCGACTAGATTCATTAAAATCATTAAGCTTATGCTTGAATCTTAAGCCATTAGACGTTTGTTCAAATAAGATAAGGCCAGAATAGGTTCCTCCGAGTACTAGATTAGAATTTTGCAGCAATGGAAGAAAAGTCCAAGCCCCTTGAACAGTAGAGATTTGCTCTGCCGTGTTGCCTTTCACAAGGAATGTCCCTTCATGATGACCTAAAATAAGTTGATTATTAATGATTTCTAAACCCCAAACTTGTCCTTGGGTTCCTTGTACTAATTGAAAATTTTGCTTAGAAAAAGGATCGTAGTAGGACGTCCAATCCGTAACATAGAGGCCATTCGAGGTGCCACAGTAGAGTTTATTATTAAAAATACGGGTGACATAGGCGGTTCCTTCTAAATTTCCATCGGGATAGAAAAGAGAAAATGGCGAACTCGTTTGAATATAATCAATGCCGTTGTCTAAACCTAGCCATAAATTACCTAAAGCATCGCTTTGTACACTGAGTATATTGTTGTTTTGCAGGCCATTATTCTTTGAAAAATGGTGTATGGCTCTCCCTTTTTCATTCAAAATCAGGACACCATTCAACGAAGTTCCTAGTACAATGTTTTGATTAGGAAGAATGGTCGCTGTATAAATTCGATTTTTCTTTAAAAAATCATCTGCAAATGTAGGCCAAGGGGCTAATTCATTATCCACCAAGGAAAAAATACCGTTTTTTAAACTAGTAACCAATAAGGTATCTTCTGAAAAAGGGAGAATAGCAGTGATGGTACTACGGATAAGCGACTCCGCTACAGAAATTCGTTTAAAACCTTCATTTACAAACTGATACAAACCTCCTTTCTTGTCCGCTACCAGTAATTTATTATTAGCATAGGCTAAAAACTCGGCTTGTTCTTCTAATTCAAAAACACTTATTTTGTCGTTCGTTAAACGAAAAATTTTATCGGAAGAACGGAAGAAAATTCGTTGCTGAATAGTGATGATTTCCCAAACATCTTCAAATTTTTGATGCTCGGCAGGAATCAAATGAACTAGGGAATGGTACGTTAAAATTCCTTGTATATTCGCTTGAAAATAACCAAATGCGCCTTGTCCACCAACGTAAATCCGCTGCTACGTCAATGGATCGTACAATTGTACGATTATCAATAGGATAGACTTTCCAATTGATGCCATCAAATTCTAGTAGACCAGCATTGTTTGCGAAGTAAGTTATTTTTCGATGATCCTGTGTTATAGCCCAATTTTGGGTTCCTGCTTGGTAAGCTGATTTTGGGAAATTGTGGATGAAGGGTGTGCCTAAATTGGAAGACGCCAAGGCTTGCTGCGCAAAAAACGCAAGTCCAAAGGAAAAAAGCCAGTAACGTAATTGGTTCCAATTCATGCTGGTATTAGGTTTCTAATGGTTTTCTTCGCAGATTTTAGGGCAAAGAATTTTGACGAATATATAAATTACAGAAAAGGCTTCTCAAATGAGAAGCCTTGAAAATGAAAACGTTGTATTTTTTGTCTACTTAAGTCCAGCAGCTTCTTCGTAACGGTGGTTAACTTCTTTCCAGTTGATAACGTTGAAAAAAGCATCAACGTAGTCAGGACGACGGTTTTGGTAATTCAAGTAGTAAGCATGTTCCCAAACGTCTAATCCAAGGATAGGAATACCTTTCTCATCGGCCACATCCATTAATGGATTATCTTGATTTGGGGTAGAGGAAACCGCTACAGAACGATCTGCCTTGACATAAAGCCATGCCCAACCAGAACCAAAACGCGTTTTTGCAGCAGCTGCGAAAGCGTCTTTGAAGCCTTCGAAAGAACCGAAAGCAGCATCGATGGCCTCTGCTACTTTGCCTGTTGGTTCACCTCCACCATTTGGAGACATAACAGACCAAAAGAGAGAGTGGTTGTAGTATCCTCCTCCGTTATTTCGTACGCTAGTAGGATGTTGAGAAACAACTGATAAAATTTCTTCAATCGACAATCTCGTCAATTTTGTTCCTTCTATAGCTGCATTCAACTTGTTAGTATAGCCGTTATGGTGTTTGCCGTGGTGAATCTCCATGGTCGCCTTATCTATATGTGGTTGTAATGCATCAACTGCGTAAGGCAATTTAGGAAGCGTAAAAGCCATAATCTTATTTTTTGTATGAAATATAATACGAAGTTACTTGCTTTTGCAATGTTGCAACTTCTATGTAAATGTAGTTATTCTTAACCTGAATAATTTATTATCTTGTCTGCTGCGAGATCAATCTATAAATTATTCAGGTTACTAACAGCCGCAAAGATAAAAAGTTTTTTGCATAATATTATGTTCTTAGGAGAGGATTTGCAAGTTCAGGGTACTCAAGCAGAAAACGCCCACCCCACAATAGCTATTCAACTATCAACTTCCACACTCAACTCGCAAATCCTTTGCCTCTCACTTCACTCCTCAAATTAGCGTATTCGTTAGGTAGGTAAGAGGCTTCAATGATGCCACCATTTAAATAATGAATAGTATCACAAGTAGAAACCAGGGTATCAAGGATATGAGAAGTAAGGATAATGGTTTTGTTTTGTGTTTTCAATTGCTTCAAAATATCTTTTAAGTGCTCATTCGTCTCTAAGTCCAGTCCATTAAAAGGCTCATCAAGGATGAGGATAGGCCGATCAAGGCTAAGAACGGCTAGGAAGGCCAACTTTTTTTTCATCCCCGTAGAGTAGGTGTCGATAAGATGATCCAAGGGCAGCCCAAATAATCTATTCCAACCCGCATAATCGAAATCGGGATTGTTCCACTTGAATAAATCTAAATATTCTTGACCAGTGATTCTAGAATAGAAGAAGTTATGCGTTTCTAGAAAGGCTATGTTCTTTGTATTTAAAGGTTGATCTTCATAAAGAATAATACCTTCTTGAAAATGCGTTTTTCCATAAATTGCATTAAGCAAGGAAGTTTTTCCAGCGCCATTCAGCCCTACAATTCCTTGGATAGAATTGGGGTGTATGTCAAGATTTAGCCCTTTTATAACAGATGTTTTTCGGTAAGCTAGGTGTAGGTTCTGGATTCGAATCATGGGTATCGCTCTTTAGTAAAAACAGGCGCTAAAAACGACCTGCATTTCACCTCGTATTAAATATAGGATTTCAAGTTAACAAGTGCTTTGCGATAATAGCGCAGCGTCATCAAAATAGGTACGGGTTGGGTAAAGGGAAAACATAGGAAAGCCATCATCAACCCGAGCACCATACCATTTTGGGTTAAGGAAATACGGGGTTCGTAAGAAGCATATTTTAAAACTATAGCCATGGTGGGGAATAGGGAGCAAACAATGGCGACCACAAGTAGAATGTACCAATAGGGTAGATGAAAATACAAAAATAAAAGGGCTAAGGGACTGCAATAAAGCCAAAACAGCCCTAAGGCAGATCGTATTTTATAGTGTAAAAAATCACGGGGACTTTTTCCTAGTATTTGCAGAAAAATATCGGGCTCAGCTTCTTGATAAAAATTTGAAACAGAGGCTGCTAGCAGGAATAAGACAATAGGAATAGCTACGGTAAAATGACTTAGAAAAAAACCACTCAAATATATTGGGAATAGAAAAACAAAGTATTGCCGTAGCCCGCTTTTCCAATCATAGTGATGTTTGAAATGTGCAGGGAATTGAAGGAGTGGTTTCTGGCGTCCTCGCAGCTTTATCTTAAGTTTTATAAAAGGAACGAATATAATAAAGGTGGCTAAAACAAGCAGCCCTTGCCAGTATCTATTATAGAGTAACCAACATAAAACGGGAATGCTAACCGTGAAATACTCCAATCCCATCAAGAGCCAGCTCTTAGGGTAAACCAAGCGCAAAAAATCTTTATCCGCTCTATTCAAGTGTGCCGAGCATAGGAAGAAACCAAGCAGGCTAGCAATTTGAATGCCCGTTAGCCCAAGGCTAACTTCTAACATTCTTAACCAAAGTGGCGCTGTAGCAAAAAGGAATACTAAGACCATAATAAAGCCTAGTTCATCCAGCAATCGCTTGAATTGGAATAATCGTAGTTTTAATATCGTTCTAAACATCTTTTGTATTCAGGCTTGGGCGATTCAAATCGTGAGAGAATTCTTACTGCTCATGAGTTCCTTAATAGTAAAATTAGACAGATTTAAGATGATTTTAGAAGAAAGAGTGGTGGTTTAATGTTTTAATAACTTGTGTTAAATGAAGGAAAGGAATAGGTTGCGTACCTTGTTCTTCTCCTGCTGTACTTTTTGACCTACTGCCATTTAGCGTATTCCACATAATTATTGGCTGTTTTTTCAACCAATTGTTGAAAAGCTTCGGGGCTAAGTGCTTTTACTTTTTTGGCAGGTACACCAGCGTAGATGTAGCCTGATTCGACGATGGTATTTTCGAGGATCAAGGCTCCAGCAGCTACTAGGCTTCCTGATTTTATGACGGCGTGATCCATAATGATGGCTCCCATGCCGACTAAGACATTGTCTTCAATGGTACAACCGTGTATGATGGCGCGATGCCCAATAGAGACACCATTACCAATAGTCGTACTCGCCTTTTTGTAGGTACAATGGATGATGGCTCCGTCTTGGATATTTACTTTGTCTCCAATGCGGATAGCATTCACGTCTCCTCTGATGATAGCGTGATACCATACACTACAGTTTTCGCCTAGAACAACATCTCCAATGACGACTGCATTTTCTGCGAGAAAGCAACTCTTTGGAAGCTGCGGAGCCATTTCCTTGATAGATTTGATTAATGCCATTTTATTCATTTTAAGTGTATGGCTAATGTAGTTTAAAAAGATGATATAGGTTGCAAAATATAGGATGAGAATGTAGTAAATCCAATATTTTTCCTCTTTTATTCCATGAATTCTATGGGAAAAGACAAAAATTGGTGTTATTTTTATTTATTATTAATCTAAAGTTGGATAGAACGATATTCTTGATAGCTGTATATTGGTTCTATGGTATAAAAATAATTGGTGTTTCTTTTAGCAAAACGTTTTTTAATTTGCCAATCGCAAGAACGGCATTTTATAAAATGAAAAAAATGGTAAACTATTTTTAATGCTCTATTTTCAACACTCCCAATTGTTTTTTTATTTGAATGTAGAACGTATTGAGTTAGGTTACACATACTTAATGTTGTTACAATGTGTTGACGCCACAAAAGCTCCACAAGAAGTTGTGGGTACTTAAAGCCGACACAATAAACTATTTTTTTACTTATATTAAATGAGTAGTTAATCGACAAGCGCTTGATTGGATTGTTTTTAATGTATTTTATTTACTGCAAAACTGACCTCGAACAAATGATAAATGGTTTAAATGTTTTTATTATTCAACCTTTTGCACACTACACTTATTACAATTTCCAATAATAAACATACGTAAGTTGTCGTTAAATTTATTTTTTATTAAATTATTTTGAAAAAATTGTAACATAAATATTTTCTTGTCGTATTAGTTAGTAATAGAATTGTAGGGCTGATTTGGTGCGAATGGTGTCTCTTATAGGATCCGTCTTCTTTTGTTATCTATGTTTGCCCCATAAGATAACCATATTGAAAAGAAACGAATTATGATATAAGAATGACAATTATTTCATCAAAGACCATTTTTAAATGGGTGTGCTCAAGTTATTTTTTTAGTGCATGGTTAATGTCGTTGAATCGAACAAGCTAAGCTTTGAAAAAAATACTTCCTACAGTTTTTTGCACTTAATACGATGCCTTTCCAAAGGCAAATTCGGTATGACTAACGGGAATTATAGCTAATGATGATTGTTAATTGGTTTAACAATACTATCTGTTGACAATGTTTTAGAGATACACTCTACTACTATTGTAATTCTTTGATAATATTTCATTTATGTAGTTTGCCATGCATTGATGAGTTATTTTTTGAGGACAGATAGGATAACTATAAGTGAGTTCATTAGAGGTCGAAAAAGGACGCTTTTAAGACGAATGAACTGACTATTATCGATCATATGCATTAATACCCTTCTTTGCCAGACATACTGGATATGGAAAAGTGCTTAACCCCAAGATGATGATATGTGAACAAGACCGACTTAAACATTTTCGCCAAAATTTTACAAAATGGACAAAAAATTCACCTTTGCCTTTTGCCTATTCCTGCTTGGATATACGGCTAGTATTTTTGCTATAACTCCAGAAAAAATTGGTCTATCTAAACAATGCCAATTGATAGACCATACCATAGAAACATCGACTTTCAAATCCTCTTTTCCTCTTTCTAATCCATCTGGATGCCAATTGGGAATCGGTATACCTGATAATATTTGTGGCACAGCCAATAATGACATTCCTATTTTAGTAACGAACTGGCCTAATGGAAGCCTAGGAACAGATGTTATTTTAAAGGAAGTTCAAGTAATTTTTGCTCATAATTATTTGTCGGACATTCAAATAAGTTTGGAAGCACCGAATGGTGTCAAGCTTAATCTCGTAACGAATGTAGGGGGTATGGACGACAACTATGGTGATCCTACGGATTCTACTTGCTCAGCTTACACCAGTTTTTCGACGGAGCCAAATGCCGTAGATTTGTCGAACAGCACTGCACCTTATATTGGTACGTTCTTTCCTGAACAGAGTTTTGATAATTTTTACGATAATAGTTCTCCTAATGGAATCTGGACACTCCGCATTTGTGATGTTGTTTCGTCAGATACAGGCTCACTAGAATATGTGTCCTTAGTATTTGACACCCCACCTACTTGCCCTACTCCTTCAAATTTAAATCTTCAAGCCCTTTCTTTCAATTCTGCTACCATAGACTGGGTAGTCAGTGGAACGGAAACGAACTGGGAAGTCCTTGTGGAAGATGTAACGGTAGGACAGTCAACGACTCCCGTGACTTACTTCCCAGGCAATTTCCCTCAATTTACGATACCTAGCTTAATTTCTGGCAACTCCTACGAGGTGTATGTTCGTGCTAATTGTCAAGGAAACGGCTTGAGTCAGTGGCTTGGCCCTATTAGCCTTACGCCTTTATGCCCTGCACCTGCTATTGCCAATTTGCCTTGGATAGAAGATTTTGAAGGCTTTTCAACACCTGAAGTTCCTTGCAATTGGTTTATGCAAAATTCCAATGGTGATGGGGAAAAATGGAAAACGAGCAATACCTATAGCAACTCTGGCAGCAACGCGCTGAGTATCAGATTCAATCAACAAATTGATATGGACGATTGGGCGATTACCCCTCAGTTTTGGCTCGAAGCGGGAGAAACGTATGAGCTTAGTTTTTATTTTCGTGCAGGACTTGGTTCCTATGCTGAACGACTTAAAGTCATGATGGGAACAAGCCAAAATGCGAATGGAATGACGACTCAGCTCATCAATTACCCTAAAGTACAAAACATTACTTTCACACCAGATTCTATCTCTTTTCAAGTGCCTGTAACTGGAGGCTACTACTTTGGTTTTCATGGCTATAGCGAAGCGGATAAGTTTGAACTGTTTATTGATGATATTTCCTTAAAGGTTTCCCCTTACTGTGCTTTCCCAAAAGACCAGAAGGTGATGAATATTACAACAACTAGTGCAGAATTGAGCTGGCTTACTGATGGTCAAGCTTCTATGGTGGAATATGGCCCCGCTGGTTTTATGCTAGGGGAAGGAGATGCGCTCTATACCAATACCGTTCCTGTCCTTGCAGATAACTTAACGCCCAATACTTACTACGATTTTTATCTACAAGCAGACTGTGCCTCCTCTCCTACAGGAAATCTACTGATTACCGGCATTATGGATGGAAATTCTACCTATTCCTCTTTGAATGTAGTCGAGCTTTATGCAGTAAATAATATTGCCAATCTAAGTGGTTACGAGATAGGTATTGCCGATAATGGAGGAGGAACAAATGGGCCTGAGATGTCCATTCCTAGCATTCCTATATCAGCAGGTCGATTTATTTATATAACAAGTGATTCAGCAGACTTTAGACAGTTCTTTGGTTTTGATGCAGATATCGTCAATTCAACAGCACTTGTTTTTGATGGCAATGATGCTATCGAACTCTATAAGAAAGGAGTACTCGTAGATGTATTTGGCAATCCTACGATTAATGGTGTAGGTACAACATGGGAATATACCAATGCTTGGGCCTATCGTGGACCTCGTATGCCTCAAAATAATGCCTTCAATCCAAATCTTGATTGGGTTTATGGTGGCGTTGATTGCTTAGAGGGCGTAAGCGAAAATAACCAAGCAAGCAAGCCATTTCCTCTAGGCACTTACCTCGCGCCTGTTTCTGGTTGGGTAGGCCCCTATCAATTTAAGACACAATGTAGCTCAGCAGGAGATGACCTTTCCAACCCTATCATTATCAACAACTTACCTTTCTCTAATACTTCAACAACAGCAGATTGTTTCTCAAATACAATAGGCCATCCATCTCCTGATGTCGTTTATCAGTTTACAACAGGTCATTGTACTTCGTCCGTATCTATTTCCTTGTGTAATTCCGTCTTTAACACCTATCTAACACTTTACCAAGATGGAGCTATCGTCGATTCAAATGATGATTTCTGCGGGTTTCAATCAAGTCTTTCCACGCCAGTTTCTCCAAACACCGCTTATACTGTTATCGTAGAAGGCGTTGGAAATTCAGCAGGAATTTTCACCCTTGAAATCGAAGAAGAAATAAGTACACCATTAGTCGTTGCAAGTACCGTATCTAATGACAACTGTAGCAGCAACCTAGGAGGTATAATAGACTTAATGGTTTCTGGAGGCACTCCTCCTTACCAATTCCAGTGGTCGCATGGGCCTACAAGTGAAGATGTCAGCCACTTAACGAGTGGAAATTACACCGTATCCATCGTGGATGCTTATGCTTGTGCTTCAGTCATAGAACAGTTTGAAGTGTTCGTACCGGGTAGCCTTGTGGCCAATGCATCTATCACTAATATCATGTGTAGTGGCTCCGATGAAGGCGCTGTAAGTCTTACCATCACTGGTGGCGTACCGCCTTATGTTGTTGTTTGGGATACAGGAAGCATGGCCGAAGATCTAATCGATATCAGTGCTGGAACTTACACAGCAACCATAACGGATAATGCGGGATGCACTATCACTTCGGGTCCTCATACCGTTTCAGAACCAGAAACTTGTGGAATCTCCAATATAGCAGCAGAGCAAATTACTTGTCATGGAGATGAAAATGGTGCCATAACGGTTTCTGTTACAGGAGGTATGTCGCCTTATACTTATAGTTGGAGTAATGGCGCCAACACCACTTCCATTACAGGCTTAGCACCAGGCAGTTATACCCTAAGCGTAGTGGATGCAAATGGGTGCTCTATACCGCCTTATACCCATACCCTATCAGAACCCGACACCTTACTATTATCGGCCAATGTCATCAATGAAACCACCATCGGATTAAATGACGGTCAAATCCAAGTGGGTATTTCTGGAGGCACACAACCTTATACCTTATTATGGGACAATGGGGAGGTGAACGATACCATTACCAACTTAGCAGCAGAAAGATATTGCCTAACTGTAACGGATGCCAACGCTTGTACCGCTACCATTTGTCGTACTGTATTAAACGGAGCTCCTAATTCTTTAGACTCACCTTCTTACTTGGATCACTACCTAGTATACCCCAATCCTTCCAACGGGTGGGCAGTCATTGAATTAGAATTCTCACAAGCTAAAGACATACAACTTCAGGTCTTAAATGTCTTAGGCCAAATTGTTTATGAAAACCGTATGGACAAGGTTGTAAGAGAGGAATTGCCGCTAGATTTAGTAGGTTTACCAGCAGGTACGTATTTTGTTAATCTTATCGTAGAAGGCCAAGCCTTCGTAAAAAAGATAGTGTTAAGAACTTAAGAAGCTACTCCGAAAAGTGGGATTAATGAAAAAACATGATTTATGATGTAAGGGACTGTTAAAAAATAAAGTTTACACTTGATTGGAAGAATTTGCCCTTACTCTACGTTGTTCAATCGTCAAATAGCTAGGCTATTATTCTCTTTCACGCCTTGATTAAGGACAAATTCTTCACACTAAAGTTGTAAACTTTATTTCTTAACAGCCCCTAAGATCTATGAAAATCTCACTGTGTAAATTATTATTTGCTAGCAAATAGTAACAATCATACTTCTTACATCGTATTTTGAAGAAGAGTTTTTTCGGAGTAGACTCAATTAAGTTTTTGAACAGCAGGAGTCTTTGGGAAATGCCATACCACTAGACTCCAGCACCATTGCCGATCAAGGCTTGAAAGATTTTCGAGCTGGATCTAAAATAAAATGATAATTCGACCGTATTTCAAAAGTGGTATCTCTTTAGCAGAGATGCCACTTTTTTTTAGCTGCTTGGTCGATAAATATTTTGAGATAGTTGGATCTGTACAACTTGCAAAGCTAGAGTTACAAAGGACTTGCTGATATTTAGCATAAATATTGCTTTATTTTGTTGTCTACTATATGCGTTTTGGTAACTAGTGGTTTTCGACGCTGTCGCTTGAAAAGATAGGTTGAGAAAGGACAAAGGACATAGGACATAGAACATACGTAGCAAAATGCCATTTTATTGCTAGAATTCTACAATCCTTGACAATTATTCGTAATTTAAATCTTTCACAATAAATGACATCAATATATCGTTATTATAATGTATTAGTTTTATAAGGCACTAACTATCACCTATGTCTTAAAAAGCTTAGCCAAATAAATTTTATTTAAAATTTAACAGATTATTTTACAGGCTATTAATGGTATAATTTTATTTTGAGAAGATTGGGAATACGGAAGTTCTATTCGTAATTTAGAGGGCTAAAAACGACTATATATCATTTGCGAAAATCTATTTCACTATGAAACTGCACCTCCTTTTTATAGTAATTTTATATGCTAGCTGGAGTTCTCAACTGAACGCCCAAGATATTCAATTTTCCTTTGCGAATTCTGAAATCACAACACTTGGCATGGATACTTTATATGAAGTGGACGTAATGGCTACTAGTTTTACACCAACAAACTCTTTTCAATTATCATCAGGGCAACTCTACATTGACTATGATGAAGAGCTATTTGGTGAAAACATGATCGCCCAAGGAAACGTGGATATTTTTTATCAAAATTATCGCTATTTACTGGAAGCAAAAGATAATTATAGCAATACCGACTTTGTTTATAGTCCACCTTCCTTGTTGGATGGACTCCCCGGCCAATTTAGTATTTCATGGGAACAATTGATTGCGAGTAGCTGCATGAATGTCTTTATTCCTATTTCTCCAGTACCACTCTTTCGCTTAAAACTTAAGTTCTTGCCAGGGAAAGTTCGTACCACCGATTTGATTTGTTTTTCGCAAGATCCCGCCTTTACGGGCAATCTAAGCACACCTTGCGGCCCATACGGTGCTTGCAATTCGGTTCAAGCAGCCGATTGTATCAATTTTCCTAGCGCCTTATCTATAAATGATAGTTATACTTGTACTACTGAAAATGCCTGTGCACTTCTAACGGTTCCAGCATCTTCTGCTTTTAGCACAACTCCCTGTACCACTTCCGATTATGAGTGGAGTCATATGAAGGATCAAAATGGAGAAGTCGTCTTATCGATAAGGCAAAATGGCAACGAATTAGGCGTAGTGACCGCAGCTACCTTTATTAAGCCTCAGCCTGTTCTATACCAGGGGCATGCATATCTAGGCCGTCATTATCTCATTGATAGTCAATTCCCTCCAAATAAACCTATACAATTGCGATTGTACGCCAAAAGCACAGAATTGGTTGCTTTAAAAAACATCGCCGCCAACACCAATTCTCCTTTAGATGATTTTATCAACATCAACGACTTGGGCGTTACCCAATATTCTGGGCCGACCGAAGATGGTGTTATAAATTTTTCGGACGCTACTCAAGTAAGTTTACTACCACAAGATCTTAATGGCGCAGCGTTTAATGCACATTATGTTGAAATAACTACAGATAGACTTTCTGAGTTTTGGATTAATTCGTCCTTGCTTTGGCTACCCGTTGAGTTGGGCAACTTTTCTGCTAGAGCTGAAGGAAAGAAGGTTTTACTAGATTGGACAACGGAAAGTGAAGTAAATTCTTCTCATTATATCATTGAAAGAAGTGCTAATGGAGTCGATTTTTCTGAAATAGGGGTTCTAGCAGCTATTGGCGAAAGTACTAGAACTACCCAGTATGATTTTATAGACACAAAGCCCCTTCCTGGAGAAAATTATTATCGATTAAAAATGGTTGACACCAACGGTTCCTTTACGTATAGTAAGTTCATTTCCATACATATGGAGCCTTTTGGTATCCTTTCCGTCTATCCCAATCCCCTGAAAGGAGAACATCTAGAAGTTAGTTTGGTCGCTCCAATAGCTAGCACAGTATTCCTCTACGTTTACGATCATTTAGGCCGTCTCGTCCTTCAAGAATCAGGTACTTCCCTAGATAAAATACACTTTATGACCCTAACGATGGAAAATTTACCCACAGGAGCATATTTCCTACATCTAACGGATGGCCATTTTTACGCCTACAAACGTTTTATTAAACTGGAAGAATAAGTCGTCACCCCACTCCCCCAAAAACAGACAACTCCAAACTCTCGAGACATCGGAAAACTCCTAACTCCTAACTCTCAACTACCACCTCCTATCATCCCCCTTTTTCCAGAATTTCTAAAAATTCTGCTTCAGTCAATATTTGTACCGTGCCTAGTGCTTGCGCTTTTTTGAGTTTAGAACCAGCTTTTTCACCGACGACCAAAATATTTAGGTTGGAGGATACTGCGCTTAAAGCCTTCGCGCCTGCTGCAATGGCAGCTTTCTTTGCATCATTCCGCTTCATAGTTTGGAAAGAACCTGTAAAAAGGATGGTTTTTCCAGACAACGCGCCATCCGTAATCGGTTCCTGCTTTTCTTCAGAAGCCAAGCGTTTCATATTGATTCCCAAACCATTGCCTTCTTCCTCTTTCTTTCCTCCAAGCTCATCTAACAAATCAAGATTGGCCTGAACAGAGAAAAAAGCAACTACATTTTCAGCTACCTTTGGCCCAATATCATGCAAAGCCGTTAAGCGCTCAACATCCCATGCTTGTAGATCTCGAATGTCTTCGACTTCTGCTACTAGAATTTTACTCACCGTACGACCGACCAAAGGAATACTAAAACTATAAAGGAGTCTAGAAATCGGATTGGCCTTTGCTTTTTCCACTGCTTTTTGAAGTTTAGCAGCAGAGCGAACGCCAAAACCTTCTAGCTTAGCGATTTTGTCATAATCCAAACGATAAATATCCGCTATACTATTGAGCATTCCTTCTTCGAAAAATCGTTCAACATACTTTTGTCCAAAGCCATCAATATCCATCGCGTCTTTAGAAACGTGGTGCATCAAACGACGCTGTATTTGAGCCTCGCAACTACTATTTTCACAGCGCCAAACGGCTTCGCCTTCTGTTCGGACAAGAGTAGCTTTGCAAGAAGGACAGGTTGTCGGAAAAACAATCGGTTGCTCACTACCATCCCGCAATTCTTCCATCATTTTTACGATATAAGGAATCACATCACCCGCCCGTTCTACAAGGACAGTATCGCCGATTTTCAAATCACGTTGGCGTATAAAATCTTCATTGTGCAAGGAGACAGAGGACACCATCACCCCAGCCAAAGCCACCGGTTCTAACTTAGCTACAGGCGTAATGTTTCCAATTTTACCGACTTGGTATTCGATATCAATCAGCTTCGTAGTCGCTTGTTTTGCCTTGAATTTGAAGGCAATAGCCCACCTTGGATGATGACTAGTATAGCCACAAAGTTCTTGCAGCGCAATGCTGTTCACCTTAACGACCATTCCATCAATCTCATAATCATACTCATCTCTTTTTGCCTGCCAATCTTCACAAAAATGGAGGACTTCCTTAATGTTTTTGCAAACTTTTCGCTCAATGGTAGGCACCTTAAAACCTAAACTTGCTAGTGCCTCAATCCCTTCGTCGTGTGTCGGAAATTGCGCTAGCACATCATTCCCTTCCGCATCAACGGCATACCCCAGTTGATAGAGAAACGCCTCCAAGGCTCGATCCGCTACTTCCTTGTTATTCTTGACGCGTAGCGCTCCAGTAGCAGCATTCCTAGCATTAGCCAATGCCGGTTTCCCTGCGGCCACACGCTTTTTATTCACTTCCGCAAATCGATCTAAGCGAATAATCACTTCCCCCCTCAACTCTACTTTATGAATGCCGTACTTGGAAAATGCAGCATTCAAAGGAATGGAACGCATCGCACGCGCATTTTTAGTCATCTCCTCCCCCATCGTACCATTTCCCCTAGTAGCAGCACGCACAAGTTTATCATTTTCATACACTAAGGCAATACTTCCACCATCAAACTTTGGTTCTACACAGTATTCAATATCGACCAAATCCGTCTTTGTCAAGTCATGTATTCGACGATCAAAATCCACTAAATCTTCTTCGTTGTACGAATTGCCCAAGGAAAGCATCGGGACCAGATGCGCTACGGGGTCAAAATCAGAACTCAAATCATTGGACACCCGTTGTGTTGGTGAATTTGGTGTAACCAAAGCAGGAAAAGTGCGCTCTAAAGCTTCCAACCGCTTGAAAAGATGATCGTACTCAAAATCACTGACAACAGGCTCACTCAAAACATAATAACGCCACTCGTGGTATACAATAACTTCATGAAGTTGTTGGACCTCCTTGGTCGCCCCTTCCAATGTCGGCATTTCTTTTTGATTAAGTAGCGTTTTCGATAGGTCGTAAAGTTCTCGTTGTTTTTCTTTTGAATACATCATAGTATTGGCTGTTGGTTTTAGAGACACCCTAAGGTACTTAAACCCCTGTTAATCAATATTTTTAATTTCAATGACGGGCAATTCATTGAGACTAAATTGTAAGGCAAATCTTTTTTTCCTTCTAATAAAATCATACCTTATTTACGGCTGCAAAATAGGTATTCTTTGGCAAAAATGGAAATTTAAGTGGCGTGCTTGAAATACGAAGGCAAAAGTCAAGTTCTCTTAGGAATGAGCAAAAACCTAGTGCATGACTATTCTTTTTCCCAAACTTCAAAAATAGTCCTTTGGTTCCTTCGTTTACCATCCTCAGAAGGAGTTGAAGACAACGGCTCCAATTCTCCTTTTCCAGTAGGATGAAGGCGTGAGGGAGAGATACCTTCTAGAACCAAGTAGTCTGCAATGGCTTGAGCACGTTGAGTCGAAATACGTTGATTATAAGCCGTGCTGCCGGTTTGTTCTGTATGACAAATAATACGCAGATGCTTACTGGTATCTGCTTGTAGTAATTTCCGAAATTCATCCAGTATTTGATACGTTTTTACAGATAATTCAATACTATTGGATTCAAAAAGATGTTCTTCTAGTCGCATATCCGCTAACGAAATACTATCGAGTGCTATTTTTTCGACAGAGGTACTTGTAGTTGACGGTGGCCAGATTTTTATTTGGGCTAATTTATGCCGAATACTGTCTTTATAAATGTAGTCCTTGTTCGTCTTTCGATTACATGGGCTATCATAAGATTCGAGCGGTGTTAAAGAAAAAGCATCGAAATAATACCAAACGTTTAACGATTCTCGATATTCGTTCTTCTTTGCTTTTTTCTGTTTTTCTGTATTCAACTGTATAATTTCGGTGTCTGCATCTGCTTGAAAATTGCCCACAATCAAACCAACTTCTCGTCCAGTCGCTGTGTATTCCATAGCTAAGCGATGCCATTCCGCTGTTTCATAAGCGACGGAATGTCCAAAAGATAATTGCGGTTTTAACCCTTCAAAACGTTTGTTTTTCTTACTGATAGTCAAGCTATCTGCAAAAAATACCCCAAAAGTATCCACCCGATTATTCTCTGCTCTATAATGTAACACCAACTGATATTTTCGTCCTGCTTCCAAAGGACACAACAAAGGCACTTGAAGAAATTTTCGGTCAAAATCACGTGCCGTATCAAAAAGCAAAATAGAAGCATAACGACTTCCTTGTGCTGCTCCTATTCCATCCTTCCGATAACTTGCAAAAAAATGATAGCCATGCAACTTTAAGGTACTTGATCGCCAAGCTTTTGGACAACATTTCTCCACATAAGTTTGACAAACATTAACATCCTCAAAACTAGGGTTGGGAATATAGTTTTGGGCATTCAGTAGTACACCGAACAAGCAGAGGTAGAGACTTGTCAATAAGATTTTCATGTAGCATCAAGCATTGAAAATGATTACGTTATTTACTTTTCTCTGCAATAATACTAAAAAGTAAGGAAAAAGTCTTGATTTCCTTCAGGCACTAATTGTTTTGCTTGCTTTGCTGAAAAAAATTCGTGAGGAACGTTCTTCAACAACAATATCACCCTTTCAGGGTTATCGCACTAGTTCTTCTATTTTTCTATAATCCTTACATCCCTTCGGGATTTACTCGCCCTTTTTATCCGAAATGAAGGTAAACCCTGAAAGGGTGAAATGATTAGCCATTGTATTAGATGATAAAATCTCTCAAAAATTATCGCGAATTCTCTAACTTTAAAGCTATTCTTCAAGCAGCAAAAAAAAACAGCTTATCAGGCAATCCCAATAAGCTGTTATATCTTAACTCAAAGTGTGTGAACAAAAAATCGTGTTTCCCAAAACCGTGTAATCTTCTATTTTTTGGCGGTGTAATAGGTTCCTCGTCCTCTACCTATTTGATTGGTCAAGGCAGATTTTTGGAAGTGCAATAAGTCTTTTTTAATCGTGTTTCTAGAAATGGCTGGGAATTCGCGCGTAATATCACCAATTTTCACAGGACCACAGATAGTGACATATTCCATAATTTTCTTTTGTCGATCATTCAGGTAAACAGCGTGTTTTACTTCGGAGGAAGTCATGTCTTCCATTTTTTCCTGAATACCACTTTCTTTAACGGGGGCCAATACTCCTAGCGAAGACTTAGTCGATAAAGGTGCTTTCGCTTTTTGTTCAGCAGCGATAGTACGATGTACGGCATCCAATTTCTGTATAGCTTGCTCGACACATTCCATAAAGAAAATAATCCAATCACTAATCTTCTCTCTTTCGGTATAACGACGTCGGTGGCGCTGTCCTTCAATCAATACGCCAAAATAATCGGCTTTGCGTTCTTCCAAGATTTGTTCAATAGGTAAATAGCGAATAAAATGATATTTACTCTTAAGCAGCAGCATGGTCGTCAATACTTTTGCAAGACGCCCGTTGGCGTATTGAAAAGGATGAATCGACAACAATTCATAAATAAACCAAGCGGTAAGGATAAGAGGATGAATCTTATTCTCTTTCAATGATCGATCAATCCAGTCTAATAATTCATTAATCTCCTTGTGTACAATAAAACGCACCGTTGTATTGTAAAATAGTTGATGTTCGAATTTAGGGTCATCAGAGATCTCTTTGTTTGGGGTAGATTTATACTTCCCCTTAAAAGTATCTTCTGTATCCGTGTATTTTAATAAAAGTTTGTGAAGATGAAACAAGGTTTCTTCCGACAATGGAAGCTCCTTGAAATGTTTTCTTACAAACTTATTGGCCTCAAAGACGCCCAACACCTTAGCTTGCTGCTTGGTTGGAGCAGATAAAGCTCCAGGGTCAGCAAGCATAGCTTGAGTATCGGTATCAGAAATGGCTGGGCCGTCTAGCCTCGCGGCAGCCGCAGAACCAAATGCGAGGGCTTCGTGGGTCAATGCCTCCAATTGAGGATTTTCATTCTCAATAATGACATTCCATTCTCCCTTGAAGGAGTCAATAAAGCTGATCTTTTGTATGATGAGATGCGTTGTCTCAAAATCAAAACTAATCTTGGGCTCCATAAGCAATTTACTAGTTTAGGTTAGGACTCACAAAATAGGCAATAAAACGATGCATTACAAATAAAAAGCTATGTTTTATCCGATTTATATCCAAACTCTCTTTTTATCTGAGGGTTACAAATAGGCATAAACATCACAATAGTTTTAGCTAAAAATAAAAGGGTTTATATTTTCAGTCACAATTTTAGCATTTTTTTAGGTTTACCCCTTGTTATAAAACTTTTGATATTTGGGTTTTGTGGTTAAGTAAGCGGCAAGTTGTGTGTTTTTAAGTACCTTTTTCATTAAAAATGGATAATAGTCTACATCACTTTTTGTTTGTTCTTTTAGAGACAGAAAATTCAATTTTTTTGCTACAGATCAAAACGAACACCCCATACGAGGAACCTATCATTTTCCTTTTAGAAAAACATAATTTGGTTGAAAAAAATTCATTTCTTTGAGGAAAAATCATACCTAAAGTGGAAAGGAAAATTCGCCTTTAATTTTTTTGTAAAAATCCAATGGTTACATTCTGGGTAAAAAAAATTGCCCTATTCTTTTGTAAAATCCAGTTTAGTCGCAAAACATTGTAACACTGAGTAAGATTTATCGTTTAGCATAGCAGCTCATTTAAATTCAACGTTCATTCAGGGAGTATTCCTTAGTGAAATTCAAAAAAGAGCTAGTCTCTTTATCATCAACACATTCGCTATAACCCTTTATTTTACTAGAAAACCCTTCCTAATAAAGTTAAAAAGTCGTTAAACAATTGCGTTTAAAAAGTAGCTTATGTGACGAAAAGTCTTTATATTAGTTATGTGCCCTTTTTACGTTCGAGAATAATTCACCAACATGAGAAAGATAATTACTTTAATACTTTGCCTCTTGCTTGCATCGGTTAATGTATATAGCCAAAAAAAGCCTATAAAATCGTCAAATAAGACGCATTTAACCCCTGCCATCGTCAATGGAAAATTCCATGGAGAAACAGAAACCCTAAGGGATTATACAGAAGATCCGAATGCCGTTAACGAAATTACCAAAAAAGCGAAACCCGGCTATCACCCTAAAAAGGATTGGCCTTTAAATGAACATCTCAATCCGAATGCACAACCACAAGGAGGTGATCCTATTCATCAAAAAACATACTCCAGTAGCAAAAACGCAAAGCTTCCTATGCAAAGCTTTGAAGGTATGGGAAATACCAACGTAAGCCCTGCTGATCCAAGTATGGATGTAGGCCCCAACCATGTAGTACAAATGATGAACGGTGGTTCGGGTGCTTACTTTCAGGTTTACGATAAAACAGGAAATATCCTTAGTCCACAAACCTTTTTTGATAATTACGTAGGGCTGCCTGGTGGTATGGGCGATCCTATTGTACTCTATGATCAGGAAGCCGACAGATGGCTATTGAGTGAATTTGCCAGCGGCAATGTCCTAAATGTAGCTATTTCTACCACTCCTGATCCTATGGGTACTTATTATGCTTACACCTTCAATGCCATTAATTTCCCCGATTATCCTAAGTTTGCTATTTGGCCCAATGGCTATGTGGTAACGACAAATGAGAGTGTACCTAGGGTTTATATGTTTGACCGATCTGCCATGCTGGCTGGCCAACCTGCTAATGGACTCTCTTTTGCGGCTTCAAGCTATGGAACAATTACCTTTCAAGCCTTGTCTCCTATAGATTGGGATGGAGATGTGGCTCCTCCTTCTAGTAACCCTGCCTATGTGATGCGTATGGCCGATGATGCTTGGGATCCTTTATTGATGAATGATCGCCTAGAGATTTTTGAAATTTTCATAGATTGGACTACACCAACGAATTCTTACATGAACCTCGCCTTTAACATCAACACAAGTCCCTTTGATACAGAACTTTGTGGTTACACTGCTTTTGCTTGCGTACCACAACCCAACTCCTCCGTCACCTTGGATCCTCTTCGTGAAGTTATCATGAATCGGCCTCAATATCGCAATTTTGGCACTCACGAATCCATTGTGGCCTGCCATGCTACGGACGTAACGGGAACGGATGTGGTGGGTGTACGCTGGTACGAACTACGAAAGGTGGGGTCAGGTCCTTGGGAAATTTATCAAGAAGGTACGTATTCCCCTGATAATAATAACCGTTGGATGTCTTGCATTTCCATCAATTCGGATGGAAGCATTGGTTTGGCCTATAATGTTTCGAGTAGCACCGTTTATCCTTCCTTACGATATACTGGGCGGAAAGCTTGTGACCCCCTAGGACAAATGACTGAACCCGAAACCGTTGCAGTAGCAGGAGGAGGCTCAAATACAAGCAATCGTTACGGGGATTACAACTCCATGAGTGTTGACCCTGTTGATGGTTCTTTCTGGTTTACAGGCATGTATAATCCTACTTCCCTCTGGTCTACTCGTCTAGCGTCTTTCGATATTGGCCAATGCGCACCAACGGTGAGTTTCTCCACAGGATTTTCAAGTGTGAATGAAAGGGATGCCTCCATAGAAAATGCTTGCTTGGATTATGTAGAAGTTCCCATTAGTATTCAAATTGGGGCAGACCCTTCCGCTCCTGCTGATATAAACTTGGTTTTCAGCGGCACAGCGACGGAAGGAGAAGACTTCGACGTACTACCCTCGGGTAGTACGACCTTAGATAATGCTCTTCTTTTCTATACGTTTACCCTTCGCATCTACAATGATGCTTATACCGAAGGCGATGAAACCATTATTATAAACTACAGCTTGAATAACAATGGAGGAAATGCCAGCACAGGCACTATTTTGCAATCGCATACGATTACTATACATGATGATGAACGCATTTTGGGCATGCCTTTAATTATCGAACTGGCGAATGAGAACTTTGAGAATGGTCTAGGTACATTTACCACAAGTAATGCCGCTGGCGCTACGCCTTTTTCCGTAGGTTCAGCACAAGACGCCAACTCAACCTCTTTTGATTTTCCAAACTCCAGTCAATTTGCTTATGTAAATGACGATGCTTGTGATTGTGATATGTTGGATGTCAAATTAATTTCTCCTACCATGGATCTCACTGGATATTTATCGGCTACCTTGGAATTCGATTTTTACTTTGGATTAGGTTCTTTTAGTGGGGCAACTGAAATGGCCAATGTTGAAATTTCATTGGATGGAGGAACATCGTTTACCCCAATTCCCTCTACCGAACTCTTCGAAGTACAACAATGGGTCAGATACACCGTTGATCTAACACCTTATATAGGAAACGCGAATGTCAAAATTGCTTTTAAGTACAGTGATGCTGGTGGTTGGCTATATGGGTTGGGTATAGACAACGTCCTTGTCACCGCAGAGCGGAATGTGGATATACAAACGGCTGTAAACACGACGAATGCTGATGAACAATATCTTGGCCCCTTGGCTACAGTTGATTTTTATGACCCCGTTTCCGAAAAAGTCATGATGACGATTATCAATACGAGCAATCATGATTATGGATGTACTAGAGTGGAGGTAGATCGGCAAGGAAGTAATCCGACAACGGAGCCTTTTACAAGCAATATAACTAGAGAATATTTACATTCTAAGACCTTT
>JAHDHB010000594.1 GCA_020631545.1 Saprospiraceae bacterium
AGAAATTAACCGACAAAGGTTTCATTTTAAGCGAAAAATGATTAAATTAATGCTTGAAAGGGGATATTCCCGACAAGAAAGAGCAACCTTATTTTTGTTTATTGATTTATTGTTACAATTACCTCAAGAATTACAATTGGATTTTAATAACGAGTGTCTCTCTATGCTCAGCAATAATTCGAACGATATGAACAACACTTTTTATGGAGTAGAACTACCAGAATACTATAAGGAATTTTTGAATGCCTATGCAGAAGGTGTCTATGGGAAGAGTTATGACGATTTGATTAAGGAAGGTGAACGTGCTAAGCAAGATCTTCAGCAAGCAAAACAAAGTTTCGAGCAAAGAGAGCATGATTTCGAGCAAAGAGAGCATAATTTCAAGCAAAGAGAGCATAATTTCAAGCAAAGAGAGCATGACCTTAAACATAACCAGATTCAAACGGTGTTAAAATTGTTGAAGAAAGGATTTTCTATAAATGAGGTTGTTGAACTTACTGCTATTTCTAAGGAAGAAGTCGTAGCGTTAAAACAGGAACTAGATAAAACTCCAAAATAAAACATCACTTTATGAAATTTTAAAATGGGCTTTGAAAAAAGCATTCTTAGAGCTTGTCCTTGAGTTCTGACGCCTATTTTCTTAGGAAATCTAACTTATTTACTCTTCTGTTTGGCGATTGATAATGGTCGCGTTGGCTTGTCGGACATTGAAAAGCAAGACATCTTGGACATTGACGTTGGGTGGGCGAGTAGCGATGAAAACGATGGTTTCTGCGATGTCTTTGGCGCTGAGAGGGGTAAACCCTTGGTAGGCTTGACGAATTTTATCTTCGTTGCCTTCATAGCGTACCTGAGCGAATTCGGTTTCGACATGGCCTGGAGCCACAGAACTTACTCGAATACCGTGTTCTAAGAGGTCGATTCTTAGTCCTTTTGTGATGGCTTCGACAGCGTGCTTGGATGCGCAATAAACGCCTCCTTTTGGATAGACTTCTTTTCCAGCAACGGAACTGATATTAATGATATGTCCACTTTTTCGTTTGACCATGTTAGGAACAATGACGCGCGTTACATACAACAAACCTTTGACATTGGTGTCGATCATGAGATCCCAATCCTCGGTATTTCCTTCCTGAATAGGTTCAAAGCCTTTGGCTAGTCCTGCATTGTTGATGAGGAGATCAATGTTGCTCCATTTTTTAGATAAAGAATGGATGGCCGCTTTTACAGCTTCCTCATTTCTAACATCAAAGGTGAGCGTTTTAACTTTAATGTCATATGCTTGTTCTAGGGTTGATTTTAAGGCTTCGAGCCGCTCTTTTCGCCGGCCACTGATGATAAGGTGGTAGTTGAGCTTGGCCAATTCATGTGCAGTGGCTTGCCCAATACCTGAGGTAGCCCCTGTGATAAAGGCTAGAGGGTTATGCGTTTTCTTAGTTTTTTTCTTCTTGTATTCTTTTAAGGCTTCGATCAAGGATGCCCCATCAGGTTCCCTTGAGTCGGATTTTTTAGTTTCTTGTTTTTTTATTTTTTTTTTCTTGGATTGCTTGCCTTTTACCGCCTTATCCGTGTTTTTTTTATTGGATTTGGCGATGTTCTCCTGATTCTTTTTGGGTTCTTTCGTCTTCATGAAGCTTTTTTTCGTGTTGGGAGTTTCATGACCCTTAGTAGGTCGTTTTTTCTTTTCTTTGGTAGTCAGGTCTTTATCGGAGATGATTCCAAAGAATTGATCATTAAAAGCTGTTTTCAAGTGCCTGTTATTTTTACAAGCCTTGAGGTAGAATTTTCTTGCTTTTTTGGGTTTATCTAAGAATAGCTGAGTTTTAGCCAGCTCATAATAAGCGAGTAGGTGGTTTTCGTCAAGCCTAGTGGCAAGGGTTAATTCTCGTTGAGCCTTCTTGACGCTATTCATTTCTAGCAACAACTGTCCATATTGATAGTGAAATTCTGCTTGGCCAGGAGCAAGAATAATCGCTTTTTCAAAATAGGAAAGCGCTTTGTCCTGTTGAAGAGGAAAATGATGTTTTAGGAGCAATCCTAATTGGTAAAGTGTTTGAGGATTTTCGGTATCTAAAGAAGCTGCTTTTTCCAAGTAGTTTTTGGCTAAAAAAGCATCGTCATTCTCCTCAGCAATCTGAGCAAGGCGAATATAAGCATCGTCATTACCTTTACTATGAAGGATAACGCGTTCTAGATGCTCAAAGGCAATTTCCCTGTCCCCAACGACATCTTGGTGCAGCATACCATAATAGTAGTTGGCTTGCGGATCATTAGGAAGGCTTTCCAATATTTTGGACAGTCCTTTTAAAGCACTTAGCGGTTTTCCTTTACGTATTTTCTTTAAGGATTTTCTAAAGATGCTTTCTTGTTCTGCATAGGTCAATAAAATAGTCGGCTTCGTAGGCGTTTCTTCTTCAAACTCCTCATCTAATTCGTCTTCTTTCAAGAGGTTTTCATAGCTCACTTGAGGTTCCGTAATGGAAACTGGAGGGGCTTCTTCCTTCTCCTTCGTAGCTGTCTGCTCTTCGGGTTCATCTATAAGCTCTATAGGTAGAAGTTCAAAAGATTCTTCTATTCCTTCTGGAAGTTGTTCATTTTCAGGCTCCAAAACTATTGCTGGCTCTTCAGTCTTTGGTAAAATAGGTTGTTCTACGGGCGTAATTGCTGGCGCTTCAACTTCTTCTATCGGAACTGTTTTTTCTATGGCCACTTCTACTGGAGTGGGAAGGGTAGGTTCTGGTTCAGGTGTTGGCGCTGGTACAACCTCGGGTTCTTCCTTTTTCTCAATAGGAGCTGCAACGCCTTGTACGTCATAGAAATAAAGGTAGTCGTCTTGCTTAAATTCTTCAAAGCTAATGATTTTAAAAGTCTTGAGATGACCTAAAAAATCAGCAATTTCATTTTGGATACTGCGTATGATGATGACCCGCCAGTTGTAAGTTTCTAATTCCAAAGGAGGAATCTGATCTTTTCTAGCACGAATGGAACGATATTCGTTTTTCCAGAAGTCGATGTATTCTTGATCGGATTTTAATTGGCCAATCACGACGGGCTGAATATAAACAGAGAGGACGGGATCTTCTAGGAAACTAAGGACGTTGTTCATGCCCTCGGAAGAGCGTAGAAACTCATCGCTAATGAAAAGCCAAACCGGTTTTTTTTGCTCGCGCATTTGTTGTCGAACGGAGCGTTGGAGGTTTTCTTTCCGCAGATCGTGCGTTAAATTTACACCTTTTTCAGCAAGATCTTTCACCACCACATCTATGGTGTGCTGATCTTCTGTACAATAGGTAAAAAAGGTGTTTGTTAAGGCCATATTGAATTTCCGCTGTTACTAGAATTAGAACACACAAAAATAACAGAAAATTGCTTATTTTCCAGCTAATTTGTCAGTTAAACCCATGTGCTGCCCATGTTTTTTTGAGGAAGCGTATTTTTTCTGCGTTATGACTTGAATAGTTGCTTGGAAAAGGGGATAAGAATAGAAATAGCGTTGGGCTAAAGGATGGAGAATTCTTTGTACGGTATAATTTGTTTTAGCCAAGGGGTTGTTAAAATTTGGTATCGACAAATTGCCTTTTTGCCGTTGGCATATTGACCAAATGAAAATCCTTGTTGAAGATGCTATTGACATTTACAACAAGGAAAGGCCTCATTTTTAATGTCATTTACTACCCCTAAACAAATGCACTATCAAAATAGTCTATGCATTATAACTTATAAAACAAAAACTGAGTATCATTCGAAAACAATACTCAGTTTAGTTTTTTGTTTTTTCTAATCCTGTAACACTATTTCAGGACAAGACATTATCCTTATTGGACAATGATTTTCTCTACA
>JAHDHB010000595.1 GCA_020631545.1 Saprospiraceae bacterium
AGTGGGCCTAAATACTCATCATTCATATTTAGGGCAATTTCTTCTTCGATTTCTGTAGGGTTGCTTCCTTCTACCAAAACGTCGTCTATCTGCCAGTAGTAATTGTTGTTTCCTGTGTATTTGAATTTAATTTGCACATCGCCTTGTAAAGCCGCTACGGAACTAATATCAATGCTTACAGATTCTGGATTTTGTGTTGCAGAATTCATGGATAGAAGATCATTATTGCTCACTGAAAAAGAGGTAGAAGTAGCAAAATTATCAGTACTTACAAGGATGGACGTTGTTTCGATCATATTAAATCGAAAATATTGTTCAAACTGTAAGACCACCTTGGAGTAGTCCGTACAATTTATAGATGGAAGAACTAAGTCCGCATCTTCGGGAATACCGTCAGAACCTTTAGCATCAGAATCAAAGATCATGGCTCCATTAATAGCGGTCGTGGAATTTATTTTATAGCTAGAGCCTCCAAAATTCCCACTTGGGCCTTGCGTACTATATGCCCAATTTCCTCCACCTGAGTTATCGACTACACTCCATGTATTAGGAAGTCCATTGGTGAAATCTTCGTAAAGGAGCGGTTTTGTTATCTCAACGTTAGGTTCGTAATCATTATCTATGATGTTTAGCATCATAGTAGAGCTAGTAGCTACCGCATTCGTAATACCTGAAATGGATAAGGCTATGGTGAAATTTTCTGTGTTTTCAACTTCATCGTCATCATAAACCCTTATCGTTATCGAATTTGTTGAAGAGGACTCCCCACTAGTAAATACCATAGGGGCATGGGGCAGTATTTCGAAATCTCGTCCTAAGGATGCTGTGCCACTATAGGCTACCACCGATACGTTAGCGTTACCTGTTGGAGGTTCTGAGATTTTGAAAAATACTTGAAAATCTCTCTTTTTCCGACATTTGTTAAGCGCATCAATTCCGTCAGGATTATGTTCGGTTAATATAGAGTTCTGGGCTTCCATTGAGATGACAGGCACTAAGGGGGTAAATGCGATACTTTGTGATTTGACTAAAGTACTTGAATTTTCGCCCCAATTGGCTACCTGCTTAGCTTCCAAATTTTGGAATAATAATATAGAATAAGTAAACAATGCTAATTGAAAAATGGTGTAGATAGATTTCATATTTGGAACCAAGGTTTTAGGAACTAATTTATCAATGCTATTGATAAATATACGTAACGTGGAAACATCTTATTTGTTACAAAAGTAATTTGGGGATTGAAAAATAATATAAAAAATCAACTTGTCAAAACATTAGAACGCTTGTATTTGCTGGATTTGATAGAAAGTTTTGAAAACAAGATTGACTTTGTTGATGAAAATTATCGTGGTAAAGGTATGTGAAGGTTTAAAATAGTTTGATTGTTAGTATGTTTTATGTCGAGTTTTGAATAGATATGACTAATGATTTAATGCTCAAATTTCCTATGATTTTTTATTGATATTCTGAGCCTAAATTCCAAATTTTCGTCTAGTGGCGATAAAAAATCCATTTTAGTAGGTTATTTATCAGCAAAATGAAATATTTCCATTCTCTAGCCATCAAGAATGATGGTTTTGGGAGAAATGTAGAGAATAAAATTGGGTACAAAATATTTAGATAAGTGCTTTTGTCAATAACTTTAGCTGCTTAACTAACGTTTTTTCATCTTTTTTCAATAAATTACGAGCTTCAAATTTATAGAATACCAATAATTAACGGGATAGGATGATTGTACGAGCTAAAGCGCCGCTTAGGATTGGGTTGGCAGGTGGCGGAACGGATGTAAGCCCTTATTCAGACCTTTACGGAGGGGCTATTTTAAATACTACTTTGGGGATGTATGCCTTGGCTTCTATAGAACCATTATCGAATGGAAAAATAGAATTATATGCAGCAGATAAGGGGGAGTTACTAGAGATGAAAGCAAGTGATCATTTGCCTATTGATGGCCAACTAGATTTGCTAAAAGGAGTCTATAACCGAGTGATTAAGGAATTCGCATTAGAACCGCTTTCTTTTCGGTTGACGACTTATGTGGATTCTCCTTTTGGTTCTGGTTTGGGAACTTCTTCAACAGTTACCGTAGCGATACTTGGGGCTTTTGCAGAATGGCTAAACTTGCCGTTGGGTGAATATGATATTGCTCATTTGGCTTACCAGATTGAGCGGGAAGATTTGGCCATGGCTGGAGGTAAGCAAGATCAATTTGCTGCAACTTTTGGAGGGTTTAATTTTATGGAGTTTTTTGAGGAGAATAAAGTGGTTGTTAATCCTTTGCGGATTAAATCTTCCGTTGTTAATGAATTGCAATTCAATTTATTGCTATACCATACAGGTACCAGCCGTTTGTCATCTAAAATTATTGAAAAGCAAGTGGTTAATTTTCAGGCCAAAGAAGATACGGCTCTAGAGGCCGCTCATCGCTTGAAAGAACAAGCATTTATGATGAAGAAAGCCTTGATTCAAGGGAAACTAGATGAAATCGGAGAGATTCTAGATTATGGATGGAATTTTAAAAAACAAACAGCTAAGGGTATTACCAATCCTTTAATTGATGAAATATATGAGGCAGCAAAAAACTCTGGAGCTACTGGAGGGAAAATCTCTGGTGCTGGAGGAGGAGGCTATATGATTCTTTATGCTCCCGCGAATGCTCGTTTTAAAGTGATGAAAACGCTTCAAATGTTTGGTGGCTCCTTGCGTTCTTTTAATTTTGAAAATAAAGGATTAACGACTTGGAGGTATTAGGTTTTACTTTTTACCTTTGCTTTTTAATAAATTACGAATTAGGAATGACGAATTAAGAGTTGCTCTTATTGCGCTTTGGATGGGTAAATGTCTTTTTTACAGTGCTTTATGGAGCAAAGCCCTTTTCGTTTAGGCACTAAATAAATTAATTTCTACATGGATAGTCGAATTAAGGAGTTGATTGAAGAAAGTATTGAAGTTAAACAGGCCATCCTTGGTGATGAAGCACTGCTAGAGGTAACGGATCAGGTGGCTTGGGCGGCTGTAGATGCTCTGAAAAACGATAAAAAGATACTTTTTTGTGGAAATGGAGGTAGTGCTGCTGATGCTCAACATCTTTCTGCTGAACTATCTGGGCGTTTTTACTTGGAGCGCAAACCCTTATTTGCGGAGGCTTTACAGGTAAATACCTCTTATCTTACTGCTGTAGCAAATGATTATGGCTATGAGGAAGTCTTTGCTCGGCTAGTAGAGGGGAAGGGTAGGGAAGGAGATGTATTGATTGCTATATCTACTTCGGGAAATTCTCCAAATGTATTACGAGCAATTCAAAAAGCTAATGAAATTGGAATGGTGACGGTAGGCATGACTTCGGCAAGTGGCGGTAAGCTAAAAGCCCTTTGTGATTTCTTAATAGCCGTACCTTCAGAGGATACCATGCGAACACAAGAAGCGCATATCATGCTAGGCCATTTAATCTGTGAATTGATTGAAAAACGAATTTTTGGGAGTGAATAGCACTTATTTTGCAGGGCTAGTCCATTTAGAGCTTTTAAGACGAAAGCGCCAAGGGAGTAGTGCATCTTCTTTGGCATAAGCGACACCAACGCGAGGACTTGCTAGGATTTCTTGCTCAGAAATAGAAAAGCCATGATCTTCAATCCATAGTTGGGTTCCTGTTAAATCTAAGCCATTATGAGCCGTAGTAATGCCAAGTGCTTTACTGAGTGAACCTGGTCCCGAAGTAAGTGTTGTTTTTACCTGAATTTGATTTCGTCGGTGAAGCATTCTTTCTATACCTTCTATAGGTTCAACAGCACGCACGAGAACAGCATGAGGGACATCCTTAAAAC
>JAHDHB010000596.1 GCA_020631545.1 Saprospiraceae bacterium
GGTCGCTTGTGCATCAACATTTGCGATGGTCAATACCGCCAATAATCCAATAAAAATCTGCTTCCAATTGCTATTCATGAGTGCTAGATAAAATTAGTTAAAAATAAGAATTGAGGTCACTTCGAAAAGGCTTTCCCTTTTGATGTGCGATATAAGAAATAAGATGTATGATGTTATTCTTTGCTAACAAATTACCCCCTAAGATACTAGTACTTTTTTCGGCTTACTTCGTAATTAGAGTCCATTCCTACGAAGTAAATCGTATGGACAACATCAAAAGGAACATGTTTCTACAAGTAACTAAATTACGGTTTAAATATGGATAAATTGCTTCATTTCTCAAAACTATTTTAGAATTAAAAACACTTGTTATTCATATTTTCTAGGGCATTAAGCTATTTACCAATTAACCAACGTTTTACTAAGGCTTCATTGTTTGAAATCGGTACTAAATAAAAGGTGGAAAAGGAGTTAAAAACAGGAGATTCACTTGCTAGTTCTAAAATAACCTCTGCGGGTTCGTGGTAATTTGAATGGATAAAAAAGAGGGTGTTTTTTCGAATTAATAAATACCCCACATGGCTTTGTTCTAGTCCAACGAAGAGCAGTCCCGAAGGAAATTGCACCAATATTTCAGCAATCGCCTCCTTAGCGGTTTCCGCCTTAATTATAGTCGGTTCTTCACCTTCATTTAAGTATTTCGCTTCCTCTAGGGGTGATTTTTGAGCCATCTTATACCGATTTATCGCTAACCGCATATGCTTAAGCGTAGTGGAGACAAAATAACCGCAAGCGATTTCTCCTTCTTGAGGCCTATCCGTATGCCCTTCGAAACTCCAAGGTGTGCCATACCAATAAGGGATTAATCCGTTAAGCAACTGGTTTTCAAAATACTGTTGCACGCTATCCAAGGAGATCTTTTCGGAAAAATAAGCCTTCTTTAGGGAAATTCTTGCTGCTTGTATTTCATTTTTTAGGGTTTTATAAGCTAATTTCCTTGGAGTTGTCTTTATGCCGAATGACGCTGTATCCAAGGCTTTGTTCTCTATTTCAATTTTTTCTAGGACTTCGGAGGTTGGTTTTACTGCTTTGTACTTACAAGCAACGATCATCAAACTTACAAAAAATATAATTTTGTGCATACTACAAACTTTAAGCATAGACTGAAGTAAGTGAACACTCTCTAAGGGGGCAGACTCGCCGAAATACTAGATAATTACGAGAATTAATCGTAAATTTGTACAGTTGGGTAAATTTCAAAACATAAAATCCTTGCCTAATGGTTCCCCTTGAAAAGACACTTCTATGAAAAGACTTTTGTTCTTTATAATGGCCTTTTGCCCTTTCTTCGCTTGTACTACCAAAGTACAAAAGCCAAACGAAGTAGGCTGCATGAGCACCAAATTCTGGGAGGATTTTGATGTTTTGCTTCCACAATTCCAAGAATTCCTCATTCACAACGGTTTAGCAAAAAAAACAGATAGACCTTCTGTAGGTGTCCGTAATTTCTTAATGCGTATTCAGCAAGCAGAAGGCTTAGGCTTTGGCAAATTCGAATTACCCCCAAAGTTCCCCTCCGCCCTCTGCACACAAATAAATAGTCCGTCTTTTTATCATGAAATCTTTCGAATTGATACGGTTTTACTTGAATCCGCTAGCGAAATAACGTTGGTAAAAAAGCCCAATTTGTATGGCGAATATTTCTTTTGCTTGAAGAAAAAAGGAAACGCCTTGCCCTACCCTATCAATGAGTTAATGGCCTTACGCCAAAATTCTGCTCATTTTGAATCGGTTTATTTCCTAAAAAACCTTATGGATTACGAAGCAAAGCTAAAGATGGATAATCCAATGTTTATTCGTTTTTTAATCACAGAGTTTTTCCTTGATTTTGCACGCGAGCATTGCCATCGTGTCGATGAATTAAGTAGTTTAGACCACTCCGAAAAGACTTTTCTTCAAAATACGATGTAAGATTTAAGAAGTTTAGGTATCTTAAAAAGGCCCTAAACCTTCTTATAAGTCACTCGTGTCTAGTAATTCACGTCATGCTTATGTTTTCTTAAATCTCTTATATGGTTAAAAAAACGACAAGTCCAAATTTCATGTTTACTGCTTTAGAAATTTCTTAGTCATAAAAGTCCGTTGCCCTGGAATAGAAAATCGAATGAAATAGATGCCTGTTTGTGCGTTTTGTACAGGAATATGAAGATGATTGCCCCTAAACATATCCGAAAGCAATACTCGCCCCATTACATCAAAAATTTCGACACGAAGTTCTTCACCTGTCTTATTAATCACCGGAATCACCTCTGTTAGAATTCGTGTAGGAAAAGTAATTTTTCCTTCAAGCGCCACTTCTTCTATACCTGTAACAGGCCCAGTGATTTTACACGTTGAAGGGTAAGGATTTAGCTCAATCGGCCCACTTGGAGTCAAATCTTTTCCTTGAAATGCGGGGTAATCTGGAGCATAGCGATGCACCCGAAAAACGGCATTGTTAAAAACGGATTCTCCTTGACTAATTGCCCCCGAAACAGACAGTGGACTCACATAGTCCCAGTGCGTAATCCCCATGGGATCAACTTCAAAAAAATGCCCACTTGCCCCTTCACAGATTAGGGTATTGCCGTTAGGAAGTCGTTGAGCACCAGAAATATTTGGCGAATAAAAAGAAGCATCAGGCATGTTCGGATACTTCCAATATACATCAATAGGTCCAAAAGGCGCGGAGACAGCAATCGGATAATCGCCACTACCATTCACAGGAGGATCAAGCACTTCCACCGTACTATAATTTAGATTCCCCAATCGTCCGAATCCATTATTAAAGACCATTATTTTCCCCGCATCGGGTAGCCCCTCAGGTATCCAATGGGCATCATGCGCAGCAAAAAATACTTGAGTACTTGGAATACCACGGTCATAAGCTCTAGGATTCCCCCAACGATACAAGATGTCCCCTCCTTTTCCAGAATTACCCCCATCATGCGAAGCCGCTTCCGCTGTTGTCGTACTATGATCGATAATCCAAAATTCACCAAAATTCCGCGAATTAATGATAATTTGATCTAAATCAGCATTATAATCAATAGAGTTTGCATGAATCCAATCGCTTGATTCATTTTGGGGCGTAAAATTCAAATCCACCAACTCTGGATGTTCAGCAACTACACCATAATTCGCCTTTGTACTATCATACTCCTGCACCAAATGATCCCAAAGGTGCCATTCCCAAACAACATTTGCACCATCCGCCCCTACAGGCTCTATTTCAACTACTTGAGTAGGCCACAACTCATTAAAGACAAAAATAGGATCCCGCCCAGCGTCTATAGCTTCTTGTTCTGTACGAAACTCCCAGGCCAAAATTAAGATATTACCATTCGGTAAGGGTTCTATATCATGATGCTGATGATGACTTTCACTAGAATAATCATATTGCCACAACAAGTTATTGTCCCAGTCATACAATTCAAGACGTCCACCACTTCCTCCTCCAGAAAAGACATTATTTGAAATTTGAGCCGTTTTTAAAAGATTTCCATTCTCTAGCAAGTAAGTTGAAAGCCCTGGCGCTTGATCATTCGGCCAAGTATGCACCACTTCTCCACAATTATCCAACAAGTAAGTCCAACGATAAGTATTTGAGGTAAATAGGGTATACCCGTTGGAAGCTAGGCTATCATTTTGAAATAAACCAACAGTTTGCTGGGCATTCAAACTACTAAAACAGCAAAATAAAACAAAGGACAGAAATATTAGGCTTCTCATTGGTTAGGACTTTTCAGGTGTGCAGCAGATGGAATTTAAACCACAAAATTTA
>JAHDHB010000597.1 GCA_020631545.1 Saprospiraceae bacterium
TAGATAAGACGGAAAGTATTCACCAATTGATCACTTCTGGTAAATATTACTTCCTTGCACGTCCTCGCAGATTTGGAAAGTCGCTGCTCATTTCTACTATCAAGTACTTATTTCAAGGAAAGCAAGAGCTATTCAACGAACTTTGGATTGCCGATAATTGGAATTGGGAAGAACGTTTACCGGTATTGCATTTTAGCTTTAGTAGTTTAGGCTATGAGGATGTGGGTTTAGCCTATGGTTTAGAAGCGGAATTGGATGACCTCAGTGTAAAACACCAAATACAATTAACGAAAAAAGGAATTACGCGTAAATTCAAAGAACTACTCCAAAAATTAGCCGAAAAGAAGGGAAAAGTAGTGATTTTAATTGATGAGTATGACAAACCTATCATTGATTACCTTGGAGACAAAGTAGAACAAGCTCTTGCCAATCAAGCTATTCTCAAAAACTTCTATGCAACAGTCAAAGACTGTGACCCTTATATTCGATTTCTTCTTATCACGGGAGTTTCTAAATTCAGTAAGGTCGGTGTCTTTTCCGATTTAAATAATCTTAGAGATATTTCTTTGAGTAGAAATTATGGAACGTTATGTGGCTATACTGAGGAGGAGCTTCATCAATACTTTTCAGCATATGCAGAAGAACCTCCGACCCCAGCCTACTGGCAATCTATAAAGGAATGGTACAACGGATATACTTGGGATAGAAAGAATTACGTCTATAATCCCTTCTCTATCTTAAACTTCTTCGCGGAAGGAGATTTTGATAATTATTGGTTCGAAACGGGTACGCCTACCTTTTTAATTGATTTACTTAAAAAACATTTTTACTACGATTTTGATGGTGTAAGAATTGGAAAATCAGCCTTTAACAGCTACGACATTAGGTCTTTAGAAGAAATTCCATTGCTTTTCCAAACTGGTTATCTCACTATTAAGAACAGAGATAAAAATGGCATTTACACACTGGGCTATCCGAACAAGGAAGTCAAGGAAAGTATGCTCGAACACCTCATCGGTGCTTTCAGCCATCGAGGCAATTCGCGCGCTCATCCAATGGTAATGACCCTTTATGAAGCCTTAATCGCTGATGATTTAGAAAAAGTTATCAGCATCATCAACACCTTGTTTGCTTCCATTCCGAATCATTTATTCTTACCCAAAAAAGAAGCTTACTTTCATTCCGTCGTCTATGTCGTCTTCCAGTTCCTAGGACAATACATTGAGGCAGAAGTTAATACCAATATCGGTCGTATTGATGCCGTTTTGCAAACGGATACGCATATCTACGTCCTAGAATTCAAATTGGACAAAAGCGCGGAGGCGGCTATTGCTCAAATCAAGGAAAAAGGATATGCCGATAAATATTTGCATCGTGGAAAAATGGTAAAATTGCTTGGCATTAATTTTAGTAGTGAATCGAAGAGTGTAAAGGGATGGTTGGTAGAAAATATTTAAACTACAAATAGTTCTACATAAAAACAATTCCATCAAGTACAATTTCAGACCGTCTTTTAAGAAATAAAAATGGAATTTAATTTATTACAAATAAATTATGCAGTTTGGTAAGCTCTCTCTCAAGTATTTCTTTCCCATAAAAAACGTACTTTTGCCATTCATTCATTTAACACCAAAAACAAACGACAAATGGTTGCTCCACAACAACTACAGATTCTCAATCAGCTTTTTGATATGGAGAAAAAGATGGAAAAATTGGAGGGTTCTCGCTCCTTGGCTCGGAATATGCGACGCATTAAAGGGCTTTATGAGGAAATGGGCTTGACAATTCATAATCCATTGAATGAAACGTATTCGGAAACTCGGACGGATTGCGAAGCAACCATCACGGGGATTTCTGCTGAAAATTTGGTCATCAAAGAGGTCATTAAACCCATTATAACGGAGAATATCGACGGTTTGCCGCATATTGTCCAAAAAGCAGTGGTGATCGTAGAAGGAAGTTGAGGAAATGAAAGGAATAATGTATCATTGAAATGGAGGATAACTAGACGGAATTAAAACGTTTTTTAGTACAGACGGTAATTCCTAATTCTTAATTCTTAACTAGCGGTTTACCGCTCTGTGAACTATGTAAGGTCTTAAGACCTCTAAATGGACGACTAAATCGTAATGACGGTAAAACTATGCTTTCTATGTGCCTATGTGGTCTAGGGGCTGTTAAGAGTCGTTTCAACGTAATATGCAACTTCGTTACAGCACTTACTATTTATGATTTTTATAATTTTAAATAAACTGACCTTTAAGGAACAACTTGTCGGCTGAAGCCAACGTTACTAATAAAAAGACATGATAAATTTTGGAATAGATTTGGGTACGACGAATTCCGCAATAGCGAAATTTAATCAGGGAAATGTAGAGATATTTCGTAATCCAATGAGTTTAAAGCAGACTTTGCCCTCTGTAGTGGCTTTTCGAAAAGGGCGGATTCAAGTCGGTGATAAGGCTAGAGAATATATAAAACGTGATCCTAATAATGTCGCGGGTTTGTTTAAGCGAAAGATGGGAACTTCCGAGACTTACTTTATTGAATCAACAGGTGACTTTTTGAGCCCAGTCGATCTTTCTGCTCATGTCATCAAGGAGTTAAAGAATTTTGTTCATACGGGGGAACAAGTGGAAGCTGCGGTCATTACCATTCCAGCATCTTTTGATACCATTCAATCGAATGCAACGAAAAAAGCGGGCTATGCGGCTGGTTTTAAAGAAGTCGTATTATTGCAAGAACCGATTGCCGCTAGTTTGGCCTATGCAAATAAGGGACAGGAAGGCGATTTTGAGGATGGACAATGGTTGGTCTATGATTTTGGCGGTGGAACGTTCGATGTGGCTTTGGTAAGAATTCATGATGGGGAAATGAAAGTTATAGATCATGAAGGGGATAACTTCTTAGGAGGGACAGACTTCGACAAGGAGATTGTAGAAAAAATATTGATTCCTTACTTAGAATATGAAGGAAATTTTGAGAACCTAGAACAGGAAATGAAAAGTGCTTCCGGCAAGTACAATAAGTTGTATCACATCCTGTTAAATCATGCCGAAGAAGCGAAAATAATTCTTTCAAATGCTCAAAATGTAGAATTAGAATTTGAAGTGGCTGATGATGGTGAGGAGGTTATTGATGGTTATTTGACAATAGAACGTGCTCAATTTAATCAACTAATTGAGCCGCATATTGACCAAACAACAGCGATGGTTTCCAGCATTTTAGAACGAAATGCGATTGCTGCGAAAGACATTAATTTTGTGCTAATGGTAGGCGGCACAACTTACATTCCTTACGTTCGCGAGCGCGTAGGGGAAGTGCTTAATATTCCCGTCAATTGTGATATAGATCCAACTACTGCGGTGGCGGTCGGTGCCGCTTATTTTGCTGGTACAAAACCGCTTCAACAAGCACAAATACAAGAGACGAAAAGTGAATCTTCAATTCCTCAAGCAGAAGAACAGCTTAAAGTGAAAGTGGCTTACCAAAAGGCAACACAGGATGAGGAGGAAATTTTTATTGCTTTGATGCAAGGCGAAATTAAGGGTTTATTCTATCGAATTATTCGCCAAGATGGCGGTTTTGATTCAGGATTGAAGCCCTTAACGGCTCGTATTCACGAAGAATTACCTTTGTTAAAAAATGCTTATAATCAGTTTGTTCTAAAAATAGTCGATGCACAAAACAATCCTATTCCAACCAAGATTCCTGCCATAGGAATCACGCAAGGACGCTATAGTGTTGCAGGCCAGCCTCTGCCAAATGACATTTGCTTGGAGGTCGATGACATGGATAATAGTCAGACGGCCTTG
>JAHDHB010000598.1 GCA_020631545.1 Saprospiraceae bacterium
GCAAAATCGGCTTCGACCTCTTTTACTAGAGAATTTAACTTAGAAATAATCCATTGATCTATCTCTGGTCGTTCTCTTACTGGAACGGTATCTTCTTGATAAACAAAAGAATCTACATTAGCATATAACGAGAAGAAGGAATAAGTATTGTATAAAGTACCGAAAAATTTACGACGTACTTCATCCAATCCATCCAAGTCAAAACGTAGGTTGTCCCAAGGCTGAGCATTGGAAATCATATACCAGCGCGTAGCATCAGCGCCATACTTGGCTATAGTTTCAAAAGGATCAACAGCATTGCCCCAGCGTTTAGACATCTTCGCGCCCTTCTTGTCAAGGACTAAACCATTCGATACCACGTTTTTGTAAGCCACGCTATCAAAACACATCACCGCAATGGCATGAAGTGTATAAAACCATCCACGGGTTTGATCGACACCCTCTGCAATGAAATCCGCAGGGAAGTTGGCTTTGAATTTTTCTTCATTTTCAAACGGATAATGCCATTGAGCATAAGGCATAGAGCCACTATCGAACCAAACATCAATCAAATCTAGCTCCCGTTTCATAGGTCGGCCATCCGAAGCGGTCAAGACCACATCATCTATAAAAGGACGGTGCAAATCAAAATCATCGGCCAACTGTGCCTTCATATGTCCTGCGCCGATTGATTTATTGACTTCTTCTCGCAATTCGGCCATAGAACCGATACAACGAACCTCATCGCCTTCTTCGGTACGCCATATAGGCAAAGGAATTCCCCAATAACGCGAACGCGAAAGATTCCAATCTTGTAAGTTTTCCAACCAATTTCCAAAGCGTTTTTCTCCTGTATGAGAAGGCTTCCAATTGATGGTTTTATTCAGTTCCACCATACGCTTCTTCGCCTTCGTAGCGCGTACAAACCAGCTATCCAGCGGATAATACAATATTGGTTTGTCCGTTCTCCAGCAATGCGGATAGTTGTGGACATATTTTTCGACTTTAAACGCCTTGTTTTCTGTCTTTAGCTTGATAGCTAGTTGGACATCTATGGATTTATCAGGCGCTTCACCGTCCTTGTAGTACTCATTCTTCACATATTGGTTACCAAATTCACCCAATTCTGGGCGGAATTTCCCTTGCAAATCCACTAAAGGAACTAAGTCATCATCCTGATTTCTAACTAATAAGGGTGGGACTGCTGGTTTGGCCAACTTCGCGACCATAGCATCGTCCGCACCAAAAGTCGGTGCTGTATGAACGATTCCTGTACCATCTTCCGTCGTTACAAAATTACCAGCGATAACACGGAAAGCATTCTCAGGATTCTCAGCAGGTAAAACATACGGTAACAACTGCTCATAGCGTATTTCTACCAAATCAGCACCTTTAAATTCCTTCGCAACAAAGTAAGGAATCTTCTTATCACCAGCCTTATAATTCGCTAGTTCCGCAGCATCTTCTACTTGCACAAACTTACCTTTAAACTGTTTCCCCACCAAAGCTTTTGCTAGGACAACTTGAACAGATTCAAAGGTATATTGATTGTACGTTTGTACTAGAACATAGTCAATCTTTGGCCCTACAGTCAAGGCCGTATTCGAAGGTAAAGTCCAAGGCGTCGTCGTCCAAGCCAAGAAATAAACTGCTTCATCACTAGCTAAAAAATCCGGTAAAGTATCAGCCACTGCTTTGAATTGAGCAACCACCGTGGTATCCGTCACATCTTTATAACAACCCGGTTGGTTCAGCTCATGCGAACTCAAGCCCGTACCTGCTGCGGGGGAATAAGGTTGTATGGTGTATCCTTTGTACAAGTAATCATTATTGTACAAGCGTTGTAATAGATTCCAAACCGATTCAATATACTCATTTTCAAAAGTGATGTAAGGATTTTCCAAATCCACCCAATACCCCATTTTACGTGTGATATCATCCCACAAGTGCTTGTAGCGCATCACCGTTTCCTTACACTTATCATTATACTCCTCGACCGTTACTTTTTTGCCAATGTCTTCCTTCGTTATCCCTAATTCCTTCTCCACACTCATTTCGATAGGAAGGCCATGCGTATCCCAGCCGCCTTTACGCTCCACCATTTTACCTTTCATGGTATGAAAACGACAGAAAATATCCTTTACACTACGCGCCAATACGTGGTGAATACCTGGCTTACCGTTCGCAGAAGGCGGCCCCTCATAAAATACATAGGTTGGGGCATCCTTACGATATTCGATACTCTTTTCGAAAATCCCATTTTCCTTCCAAAAAGCCAAGATTTCTTGATCGACCGCTGGCAGATCCATCTTTTTATATTCCTTATAGTTTCCCATGATAACAGGTTTTTTATTGTCTATTCAAGCACGTTAAACAATGATTAATTACTAATGAATGCTTAATAATCAAAAATTTTCCCACGCACGCTGGCTAAATAAGTGGGCAAAGGTACGAAAAATCCTAATTTCATTTATCGATTCTTGTTGCAGAAGTTCTTTTTAGTAGAGGGTAGGTGGTATAGTGTAGAAGGACTGTCCGTCACAACGTTCTAACCATCGTTTTCTACAAAAAAAAGACCCCAACAAATTTTTCAATCTGTTGGAGCCTACTATATGATGGATATCAGCAATAAGGTACTACAGATCAAATGAATCTGGAATAATAATGCTGATAATTATGGTATTAAGATGCTTCATGTTCTTTGCTGTTGTTTTAAACGCTTTTCTGTGCGTGGTATACTATGCTAAACAGCCAAGTGAGGGAAATAGTTCCAATAGGAAGGAAAAAGTACTGTTGGATTTATCCGATAGGTGAAAGTATTGAGGGAAAGACAAAGAAATATTTTGTTGAAATGCTTGGTAATTGTTTTGATTGTCAGGTTGATATTCGTTTTGCAATATTCAACTGGATAGTTTCTCACGTTAATCTCAATTTTGCTAAGAGCTCATAACCTCCCGCAGACGTACCGCGTGGTTTCTGCCTTGTATTTTTGAGTATTATCCTAGAATTAGGCAAGTGCCTCGCAGTGCGTTTACAGCGTATGTCTTGTAGTAGAGCAACGTTCTGCGTGTTCTTCAAGGCGATAGTACTAAACTAAACTTTATAGTGTTTGCTCCTAATGTACACGCAGCACGGTCTTCTTCCCGCTAAGCGTTCTAAAATTTGGACGTTAGGCACGAATTTTTTCCAACAGCTCATCAAAAAGTACATAATAATCCCTAGTATCAAAGTTCTCTAAGCTTACTTCTTTTAGCTGGTAGAATAAGTCATTACAAGCCTGAAAATCTACTATTTTTTGGTGTTCTTTTAATTGCAAACCAAAATGTAGGATTCGTAAAGCATGAAAGATGCCTTTTTTAGCCCGATCAGGATAGCCCGTTTTTGCTTGTTGGTCGGCAATGTGACGACTGGCGGAAGCCTTTTGAATGATTTTTTTAATCATCGTCTTTTCATGCCATTTCGAAATTTTAAACGGCCACTTTTTTAGTAAAACCAGTTCTGGAGGTAAAGAAAGACATTCCAATGCCCCAATCTCGTAGTTGTTAAGCGCATCAATAAACCCACCTCTAGAATACAGAACGGCTTGAATGGTTTTATCGGGATTAGAAATGGCATTCTGTCTAAAGGCTCCATTCTCCAGCAAAGAACGCTTCAAGACGATAATAAAATCGTGGTCAGAATTCTCATCCGCCGTACCATATACCTGACTTCCATAAGGAAAAATAGCGAGTACATCTTCCGTGATACCAAGTTCTTCTAAAATTGTGGCTGCATTCATTTGTTGATGGGATTAGGCGTTTGAGCGTCAATTTCTGCTTTTTTGTGCAGAA
>JAHDHB010000599.1 GCA_020631545.1 Saprospiraceae bacterium
ATATGTATCAAAATCCAGCATTCTTTACCATCTTTCAAGTAAACTTTTACTAATTTATCGTTAATGACCGTTCCTTTATTTCTTTCATCTTGCATAATTTTTGGATATTCATTCTCCAAAAAATCATAGGGTTTAGAAAAATCAATGTCATCATATAACTGAGGAAGAAAATATTGAACAAATTCTTTGAATAAAGAACGGATAATATCCTTCCAATGTCTATCATAATAATGTTTAGGGTATTGCATATTTCCCATTTTTTGTTTTTAGAAAATCAAAAAAACACTGACATAACGTACAGTATTAGAGTTATATTTTACGCGAAGCACAAATTTTTTGAAATTTATTGTTTTTGACTGCAAACTATTAAAACAAAGGTGTATTTTTACATAAATTCTTTTTTGACACTATAAATATAATAGAAGCTCGAATCCTGCTACTTTATACCATATAAAGCGTTATTTTTGTGGCTTGTTTTGAATCCAATTATACTGAGAAACTGTACTATAGCAAAAACAATCTATCTTGGCTAGACGACGATTTGAACTTACGGAAGAAGATAAAAAACGTAAAATAACTAAGGAGAACCTAGGGGAAGCCTTAGAAATATTTCGGTTTGTACTACCTTATAAGTGGCATTTTATCGCTGCGATGATACTACTCGTTCTCTCTAGTAGCGTATTCTTGATTTTCCCTGATGCCGCCGGAGAAATTGCGAATATTGCTAATGGCAAAGCTAAATGGGGACTTACCCTAAATCAAATGGGGCTTTTACTCATTGCTTTGCTTGCAGGCCAAAGTCTTATTTCTTTTATTCGATTGATACTTTTTACCAAGGTGAGTGAAGCGGGGATGGCTGATTTACGTAAACATCTGTATGCCCGATTGATTTCCTTACCTGTTCCTTTTTATGATGAACATCGAGTAGGCGAACTGACGAGCAGAATCACAAATGATGTGTCTTTGCTGCAAAGTACGTTTTCCATTACCTTGGCGCAATTCATGCGGCAAGGCGTTATTTTTCTAGGAGGTATAGTTATTATTTTTATCAAGGCGCCAAAACTAGCGGGCTTGATGCTGCTCACTATTCCTCTAGTAATGATCGTTGCTGTTATATTTGGACGTTTTATTCGTGATATCGCAAAAAAACGACAGGACGAACTCGCAAAATCAAACGTCATTGTGGATGAGAGTCTACAATCCATCAATGTTGTCAAAAGTTTTACGAACGAATGGTGGGAACTGCTTCGATATGGTGGTTCCGTGGATTCTGTTGTCAATATTAGTATGAAATTAGCCATATGGCGAGGTATGTTTATCGTTTTTATCATCGCCATCATGTTTGGAAGTATCTTCTTTATATTGTGGTGGGGAGCCTTGTTGGTAGCCGATGGAGAAATGCCCGTTGGTGATTTGTTTTCCTTTATTCTTTACACTGTATTTATTGGTGGTGCTATTGCTTCTTTTGGAGGGGTTTATGAACAGATATTAACTGCTTTAGGCGCTACAGAACGTATCCGCGAGATACTAAGAAAGCCTAATGAATTGGAGGTAGGCGAGAAGGAAACACCATTAAAGGAACATTTCAAAGGAGAAATTGCATTCAATCAAGTCGTTTTTTCTTATCCTACACGACAGGATATGTTGATTTTGAATGGGATCGATTTAGAGATTAAACCTGGCCAAAAAATAGCGCTTGTAGGGGCTAGTGGAGCTGGAAAATCAACGATTGCTCAATTAATGTTACGATTCTACAAGCCTGATTCTGGATCCATTACTATTGATGGCAAAAACGTACAAGAGATTGATTTACTTCAATATCGGCGCAATTTAGCCGTTGTTCCTCAAGAAGTTTTACTCTTTGGAGGAACCATTCAAGAGAATATTGCTTATGGTAAGGCGAATGCTTCGGAGGAAGAACTAATCCAAGCGGCCAAACAGGCCAATGCTTGGGATTTTGTCAATTCTTTTCCAGAAGGTTTGAATACGGTAGTTGGTGAACGGGGCATAAAACTCTCTGGTGGTCAACGCCAACGTATTGCTATCGCAAGGGCTATTCTTAGGGATCCCACTGTACTGATTTTGGATGAAGCGACTTCTTCTTTGGATGCGGAGTCGGAAAAGGTCGTACAAGATGCTTTGGATAAGCTAATGGAGGGGCGTACTTCGATAATTATTGCCCACCGACTAGCAACGATTCGCAATGTGGATTGCATCTATGTACTTGAAAATGGCCAAATTGTAGAGAAAGGAACCCACGATGAGTTGATTCAAGTAGAAAATGGGGTTTATGGAGCCTTGGCTAAGTTGCAATTTGAATTGGAGTAAGCAATGAGTGCAAGTGATAAAACAGCATTTTTGGCGAAAAAATAGCCACAAAGAGCATAAAGGCAATTGCGTAAACAACGTAATTATTGCCACATAGAAACATAGGCACATAGATTTTTGACGACATTGGCGTAGAAGGGCACATAGGTTATATTAGAGGTCTTACGACCTTTTCACATAGATTCTCATTACGTGAAAGTCGGCCAAAAAAAACCTTGTAACAATCTGAATTTCAGCACATATACTTGTAGTCTCGTACTTAAAAAACAACAAAATTGCAGCACATAGTATAAGAAGATATAAGCATAACGTGAGCTATCTAGTAGTTCTGGCTATGCCAGCTTAGGCTTTTGGACAAATTTTTCTGCACATTCTGGTCAGAAAATTTGTAGAGAGTAGTAGGTATTCCACGATAGCTATCGTGGATTCTAACTCCCGATCACTATCGCAGAATACTTTCTACCCTCTACTTGGTGCTGGCTATTCCAGCTTAGGGCTATCCCTACCAAAGAGCATATTTTACTCCTGAGAGTTTACAATTAACTCTTCTTCCGTTACTTGTCGAAATGAAAGTTGATAGCCTGTATAAACGGCGATTCCGTAGAACAGTAAATCCATGGGGTCAAAGGATTCGCCCATAATTTCAGGAATAAGGCTAAAATCTAGAACAGATAAGGTTTCGAAAAAGCCTAATCCTTGAGCATCGGCTACAAAACCGACAATACTAAAGAAATTGCCTAGTAAGCAGCCTAGTAGAGCAAGCGCCGCACCTCCAAAACCAAAGACTTGATCAAAGCCTTTTCCTGCTACACGAACAGCAAAACCGACCATAAAACCTACAGCCAAAGCCATATAACCTATCTGATAGCCAGTAGCTACGGTAATAAAAGCCCAGAGTGCTCCTCCAGCAAGTGCAGCAGCAAAGCCAGCACCCATACCTAAAGGTAAGTTTTGCTCTTGCTTAAGTCCTGCTAAATATTGGTTTAATTTTTCTTGGTTAATGGATGTCCCTCCGTTTTCGGAGGCTTGATCATTTTCTTGGGGCAATTCATTGCCTTCTGTGGGATTGTTCATTTTAATGGTGTTAAATCGTTATGAAAAATAAATGCACTTTGTACATTTATCCAAAACTAATAATTATTCCCCATACTTTCCAAGTATTTGTAAATTAAGGCAAAAAAATCTATGTGCACACAGTACAGGACGGCGAAGCCGTAGTTATTATTATGGCGACATCTCATGGCGTTGATTTTTAACCACATAGCACACAATAGACACATAGATTTTGACGGCATTAGCGTAAAAGGGTACATGGCGGCAGAGCCGCAATTAAGAATGACGAATTAAGAATTATCCGCGATAGCTATCGGGAGTTACCGTCAAAACGCGAACAACGATACATGGCGCAATTCGTTACAATTTAGCAATTTTCATTTGTTTGTTTTTTTAGCAAAGTTTTAGAGCTATGTA
>JAHDHB010000600.1 GCA_020631545.1 Saprospiraceae bacterium
AATCATCCTAGTAATTCCACTCACTACTTACCTTCCAAAGGTAAAATCCATTTAGCAGGAACGCCATACCTGCTTACCTCTGTTAGATCGACTTGCTCATCTATTAAATCTCTGCCTGGGAGAGCGTTGAGGCTAGCCCTAACTTTTGCATAAATAGCGAGGTTTTTATGCCCTTTTTCCTTGTAATAGTCTTCTAGGTAGTGAGCAAATTGGAGAATCATATCTGGTCGAGCGGCCATTTTACCACGTTGACGACTGGAGAGGAATTCTTTTAAATCAACTTTCCACGTTTTGCCCGTATCTTTATCCATTGCTATAATTTCAGCTTTTGCTTTTTTGTCCCTCAATTTCATGTGCCAAGAAAAGCGGTGGCCTTCTTCTGTCCAATGTACATTGCCTGGTATCAACAAATGACGAAAAGGAATTAGAATATTTAAGAGGATAAACACCAAAAGGAATTGCCTAATTCTCAAATTATTGCTCTTAATCGAGACTAAGTTAGGAGCGGCAATGGGATTGATTTTTAAAAGCTGTTTTATACGTTCTAGAATATTTTTTGCCCAATCAGGCTCTAGAAAAATAGTCGTCATCCCAATCATTAACCAAGGGAAAATACCGATGCTAAAGATATAGGCATTCGTAAGATGAAAGGAAATGGCTAATACAAAAGCTATCACCCGCGTTTTTCTCCAAAATAGCAGGGGGACAATCATCAAATCAAAAAATAACCCTCCGTAACTTAAAAAATAAACCATAAATTCAGAGGAAGCAAAATTATTAGAAAATCCAGCATTTCGCAACCAAGTACGCATGGGCTCTCCTTGTAACCAAAAAGAATTTAGCTTAGCAATTCCTCCAAAAAAATAGGGCACGCCAACAATAAACCGAAGAATATTCACCGTCCAAGCAGGCGTTTCTAGGCTTTTTAGCTTTGGCCAAAGCAAAGCATCTAAGGAATAAGAACGATGGGCAGGTATTAATATCATCAAGAAGCTGATCAATGATATTAAATAGAAGTGATTGAGGTAGTTGGCTTTATCTAGTAGGAAAACGTAGGTAAAAGCTAGAAAAAAAAGAATCGTGCTTAGTCTATAAAATAGACCAAGAAAAATAAACAGAGCAAATACCCCAAGGAAGAAAAAATGTACATACATAAATTCTCCGGGCCATGGCTTCACCCATCCAAAACCTAAGTAGGTAAAGAAAAAATCAGGGTGAATCCAATAACGCTCTATCCATTCATATTGAAAATAACGGGTACATTCCCAAACCATTACAAGTCCAAAGACCATTCTAAATATAGCAATGGAAGAACTATGTACAAGGTGTACGGGCAAGTATTTTTCAAGTAGTTTATTCACAAGTCATTTCGTATTTGATGCATCTTAAAGGTAAGCAAAAAAAGAAAAAAGTACAACCACAAAATACAAGAGAACCTCCATCAAGACTCTGACCTAACTACAAGTTAATGCTCATTTACTCTACCTCTCGAAATGCTGTTGCAAAAGATTGGACAGAACGAAGAACATCCTCTTCCGTCGTTGCCCAAGAGCAAACGCTAATACGAATGACCTTTTTCCCTTGCCAAGAAGATCCTCCTACCCAACATACGCCTTGTTTTTGAATTCTAGCTAAGGTTTTTTCGGTAAGCTCGTCAGTCTCACAACAGACCACCACTTGATTAAAGACGATATCATTTAAAACATTAAAACCATTAAGTTTACTTAGTTCCTTTCCGAATTGAACCGCTCGTTTGTGCAAGCCATAAATCATTTGATTAATTCCATTTTTTCCTAAATATTTTAGGGTAGCCCAAAGCTCTATAATCCTTGCTCTTCTGGACATTTCTGGCGTATAGAACATCCCATCTCGCTCTTGTCCTAGGATAATGTAACTCCCCGTCATGTGCAAAGCAGCAACGATAGCCTCTTTATCACGACACAAAATAATACCACTATCGTAAGGTGTATTCAAGGTTTTATGACCATCCACTGCCCAAGAATTGGCCTTTTCCATTCCTTTTGTGAGGTATTCCAGTTGGTCAACAGTTCTTGCCCAAAGCCCAAAAGCGCCATCAATATGCACCCATGCCTGAGCATTTTGCGCCTTGGTACAAATCGTCTCAAAATCGTCAAAAGCGCCACTATTCACATTGCCTGCTTGTAAAATCACTATCGTTTGAGCATCTAAGTTCGGTAATAATTCAGGCAAAATACGTCCTTGATCATCCGTTGCTACCCATTCGATACTTTCTTTGCCAAAACCTAGAATACCAAGCGCCTTAATTACAGAAGCATGTGCATGTTGATTCGCAACGACTCTTAATTTTGGCGCATTGAAAAGACCTTTCTTATTAACATCCCAACCTAGCCTTTCCAGCAGTCTATAACGCGCTGCTGCCAAACCACATAGATTAGCAGAAGAGGTACCACTCACAAAACCGGCTACCGTACTTTTGGGGAATTGAAATAAATCAATTAACCATTTTTCTACGACTGATTCTAGCTTAGCAGCAAGAGGGGAAATAACCTGTAAGGCAGTGTTTTGATCCCAATATGTCGCTAGATTTTTGGCTGCCAAACCTGCTGGTACCGCACTTCCATTTACAAAACCAAAATAACGCCCTCCTAGTTGAGCCATAGTAGCAGGAGCGCCATATTTATTCAAAAAGTCAATAATTTCCGTAGCTTCCTTCGATTCACTAGGCATTTCTTCTTCGAAATGGCTTAATTCTTTTAGTGCTTTTTCCTGAGGAAAGACCTGACGATCAAATACTTCTTCTAGGTATTCATAAGCATAGGCTTGAGCCTTATCGAAAGACTTTTTGTCCTTCATCTCTCGCATCATGGCATCTTGAATATTGGGTTCTTTCTCGTTCATTTTCTTTGCTTTTCATTTGTTTACCTCTGCAAAGTAAAAAATAATTTATCAGTTCTCCTGCCCCAGCTGCTTTTTCCCTAAAATATGAAGACAACCCGCCCCAAGAACTACACCAAAAAGAACACCTAGCCATCCCATTGAACCTGTGACTCCAATCAAAATCGAATGCGCTATAGAAATACTAACCGCAAAATCGAATACCATTAAACCTACTAAAAAAGCTCTCCCCGCTTCCGTATCTCCAAAATTTCGCATTTTCCAAGCCATCACACCTATTCCAATATATATCCAACCAATCATCCGTGTTAAGTACATAGCAACTGGATTATCCCTCAATTCCATTTCATAAAAATCCGCTAAAATATGGGGTGCTAAAAGTAATAGACTACTGAAAAATGCCGTACCAAAAACGTGAAATAATAACCAATGTGAAGTCTTCATGGGATACTCTTTTTAGTTAGTGAATAATAAATGTATTTCTAATCTAATATAAACTTACAACTATTTTCCAAATAATTCAAACACAAGCTTATGAGAAAAAAGAAGGTTATACAGAAATAATGCCTTGGAAGAAAACGGCTTCGTACACACAACACCGAAAGTTTGTTTTTCGTGCAAAGCCCCTAAACAAGAAACAATCTAACAACCTCTAAGCCAAATAATTAGATCAACTTAGATTTACGCTGTGAGAGCCTATGTGAAAAAGGTCGTAAGACCTCTAATATAACTTATGTGCCCTTCTTACACCAATGTCGTCAAAAACTATGTTTCTACTGTGCGCTATGTGGTTAAAAATCAACGCTATGAGATGTCGTCATAATGATAATTACTATGGCTTCGCCATCCTATTTTACATAGCTCTAAAACTTTGCTAAAAAAACAAACAAATGAAAATCGCTAAATTGTAACGA
>JAHDHB010000601.1 GCA_020631545.1 Saprospiraceae bacterium
AAGCCAGAACCAAGAAAAAGCGTTTTGCTTATGTGTCTTAAAAAGGTCGCAGACCCCCTCATAAGTCTTTTCGTCTAGTACGTCACGTTATACTTATGTCTTCTTATGTACTACAGCCTTCTAATTTGTTGTTTTCTAAACACGGAAATACAAGTAGAATGATTGAAAAGCAACTTGTTGTGAAGTTTTTTTGACTGTTTTTTAACGTAAGGAAAGCGAATATTAAAATGTCGTAAAATATGTTGCTCCTTTGTGCCTCTATGTGTCTTTGTGGCAAAAAAATGCGTGAAAATCAGAACTAATGGCGCAGCCGTTTTGAGTCTTATATGGTTAAAAATCGCCAAAACGATAATACCGCATTTCATTTTCTGTACAAAAAACGTAGAAGTTTATGCCCAAGAGCTTATTTTTTACTTGATTTGAGCAAAAACGCCCATTTCGGGAATGAATCACAGGGGGTAGCCTTACCTTTTGAAAATTAATCTTTTATTTTGAAAAAAAGCGTTCAAGCCATAAACAATTCGTTCAATAGGATATTGGACTAGAAATTCTTCATCTTTCATCCTTCATCCTCCATTTAATATTCGTCCTAACCTTCCGCATTCTAGAGTAGAATATACCTTTAAGTGAACAAGAATGCTATAAAAACCGTATCTTTGCACCTCGAAAAGCAACCGTATACCAATTTTGGCGTACAACATTCAAAAAGAAACATGCAAGAAATTCGCAACATCGCCATCATCGCTCACGTCGATCATGGAAAAACGACTTTGGTGGACAAGATTCTCCATCAATGCCAACTGTTTAGAGAGACAGAAGAAACACAAGAACTTATTCTAGATAATAACGACTTGGAGCGAGAGCGTGGTATTACCATTCTTTCTAAAAATGTTTCTGTCAATTACAAGGGTGTAAAAATCAACATCATCGACACGCCTGGTCACGCCGATTTTGGTGGAGAAGTAGAACGTGTCTTGAATATGGCTGATGGGGTTTTACTGCTTGTGGATGCTTTTGAAGGAGCGATGCCACAAACACGATACGTCTTATCTAAGGCCATTGCCCTTGGGAAAAAACCGATTTTGGTTATCAATAAAGTTGATAAAGATAACTGTAGACCTGAAGAGGTTCAAGAAGAAGTTTTTGAGTTGATGTTCAACTTGGATGCTACAGAAGACCAACTAGAGTTTGAAACGGTTTATGGTTCAGCTAAGAATGGATGGATGGGTGCTGATTGGGCTAAACCAACAGAAGATGTCACCTACTTACTTGATAAAGTGGTAGATGCGATTCCTAATCCTCCTGTTATAGAAGGTGCGGTTCAGATGCAAATCACGAATATCGACTTTTCCAAATATATCGGACGTATTGCTGTAGGAAGAATTACTAGAGGAAATTTGAAAGCCAATCAACCTATTTCTTTGGCGAAAAGAGAAGGTGGTATTGTAAAGTCGCGTATCAAGGAGCTTTTTGTTTTTGATGGCTTAGGAAAAAAGAAAATAGACGAAGTGCAGTGCGGCGACCTTTGCGCCATTTCTGGCTTGGATGGTTTTGAAATTGGAGATACGGTTACGGATTTTGAAAACCCTGAAGGTTTGCCTCCTATCCATATTGATGAGCCTACCATGAGCATGTTGTTTACCATCAACAACTCTCCTTTCTTTGGTAAAGAAGGAAAATTTGTAACTTCTCGTCACTTGCGCGAACGCTTATTCAAGGAAACCGAAAAGAATTTGGCGCTTCGTGTAGAGGAAACCGATTCTCCTGATTCCTATATGGTTTATGGCCGTGGAGTTATGCACTTGTCTGTCTTAATTGAGACGATGCGTAGAGAAGGTTATGAGCTACAAGTCGGTAAGCCTAAAGTTATTATCAAGGAAATTGACGGTAGAAAATACGAACCTGTAGAGATTCTAGCGATTGATGTGCCAGAAAACTATTCAGGTAAAGCGATAGAGTTGGTTACACAGCGCAAAGGCGATATGACGATCATGGAGCCTAAAGGTGATTTGATGCACCTAGAGTTTGAAATTCCTTCTCGTGGTATCATCGGTCTTCGTACCAATATCCTCAATGCGACAGCAGGGGAAGCGATTATGACTCACCGTTTCAAGGAGTTCGAACCTTGGAAAGGGCCAATCCCTGGACGTAATAAAGGAACACTCATCGTTCTAGAAAGTGGTACTACGATTCCTTATGCTTTGGATAAATTGCAGGATCGTGGTCGTTTCTTCGTTATGCCGGGTGTCCCTGTTTATGAAGGACAAGTTATTGGTGAAAACTCAAGGGATAACGACCTAGTTGTCAATGTAACACGTACCAAAAAGCTAACGAACATGCGTTCTTCAGGTGCAGATGATAAGGCGAAATTAGCCCCACCAGTCATTTTCTCCCTAGAAGAAGCCATGGAATATATCGATGAAGACGAGTACGTAGAGTGTACGCCAGAAAGCATCCGCTTACGTAAGATTTTGCTTAAAGAACATGAGCGTAAACGCGCTGCTAATAAGGCATTGTCTTAGTAAATGGAGAAAATTGCTTGACGTAGTTTTACCATATAAGACATTTAAGATAAAATAAGGACTTCATATAAGCTAATAAAAAACCTTTTCTGATTTTCTCAGAAAAGGTTTTTTCGTTTTAGAGCATAAACTTATGTGAAGCTCTTATGATCCTTACAGGTCTTATATAGTAAAATCCCCCCTTTAAAAGCGTCGTTCTCTCCACTTAGAGCCACTCACCGCCTGTCCTTGAACTTGAGGTTGTAAAGCCGCTGGCTTTTTTAACAATTGTACCGCCAGCATTGCAGCAATCTGCGCCTCTTCCTTGGCATCCTTTTCTAAAAGGCTAGGTTCGAAGTGTTTTTTGACAAATTGCGTATCGAATTTCCCTGTTAAAAAAGCCTCATGTTGCATCACAAAATCGCCAAAAGGCAAGGTCGTAGCAATGCCACTGATATGATAATCACTGATGGCTCTACGCATTCTAAGAACTGCTTCCGTTCTATCCTTACCATAGGTGATTAACTTAGCAATCATCGGGTCATAATAAATAGGAATGTCCATCCCTTCCTCATAACCATCATCCACGCGGACACCAGGTCCTTGGGGCGGTTGATAGGTTTGTAATTTCCCTACATTGGGCAAAAAATTCGCCATCGGATCTTCCGCATACACGCGAAGTTCTAGCGCATGTCCTTGAATCTTCAAATCTTCCTGACAAAAAGGAAGTTTTTCACCCCTTGCAATATTAATTTGTTCCCTCACCAAGTCCACTCCCGTAATAACTTCAGTAACAGGATGTTCTACTTGGAGGCGCGTATTCATTTCTAGGAAATAATAATTCAATTGATCATCCACTAAAAACTCCACCGTCCCCGCACCGACATAGTCGCAAGCTTTGGCGACATCGACAGCGCAAGCGCCCATAGCTGCCCGAATCTCAGGTGTCAAAATCATGGAAGGAGCTTCCTCTACGACCTTTTGATGCCGACGCTGTATGCTGCATTCTCTTTCGAAGAGGTGAACCACATTGCCATGCTTATCTGCTAGTACCTGTATCTCAATATGACGAGGAGAAGTGATGAATTTTTCGATAAAAACAGCACCATCCCCAAAAGCAGAGAGCGCCTCATTGATGGCCAAATTCATTTGTTCCTCAAGGCTTTCCTCATTTTCTACGACACGCATTCCCTTTCCACCTCCTCCGGCAGAAGCTTTGATAAGAATAGGAAAACCAATGCCTTTTGCTATCTCAATCGC
>JAHDHB010000602.1:0-3088 GCA_020631545.1 Saprospiraceae bacterium
ATTTGCTGGGGAGATGAACTTAGCAATTTTGGCAATTTGCCATTCATAAAAAGTTTCTGGAGAAAAGTTGGTGGTCTGATATTTTTGTATAAACCAATGGGCAAAGTCCCTTCTTTTTGTAAATCCGTGGTTGTCTTTCTCTAGAATATTCCTTATATCTTCTTTAGAAAATGGAATATTATGTAGTAAAAGAAAGTAAAGGATGAGCTTTTTGAAGGCCAAATCTCGGTCGATTAAGGTGTTATCTAGATCAAAGAGCAAGTTTTTTATGGGAGTGGTGGAGCTCATGCGTAAGCGAGTTCGATTTTTTGTGTATATTTGCAGCCAAGCCGCATGCCCATTTCTCTTATCAACGTCTTCTAATCTATGAAGATAAGGGCATTTTTTTATTTTAACATAATAACATCATGAAAACGATTTTTTCCTTACTTACTTTGTTATTCCTAACCTTGAGCCTATCTGCTCAGGATATAAAATTTAGCAAAAAAGTAGCTTATATTGATGACGTTCCTTTCTTGAAATGGGAAGAGAATCTTAAGAATAGAGTCCTGACTCCGATGATGGCGGCGCAAAAGGATGAACCTATTTTTACCTTGCATATCCAAGAAACATCGTACTATAATGATGCTGCGAAAAAGTATGTTCCTAAACCTTATTTTTCTATTCGTTTCCTCGATTTCGATGGGGAATGTGAAATGAGTGGTACATTGAAAAAGCTAGTGAAGAAAATCTACAAGAGCGGAATGCTTGATGCTGAAGGCAATTTGGATGAAGAAAAAGCCAAAAAGTTCATCCGTACTTACGGCGAAGAGATTGAAAAGCCCGTTAACGTAAGAGTAGGATATTGAAAAATAAGAAGTATGATGTAAGAACTATGAATTTTTCGTGCTGATTTCTTACATCATACTTCTTATTTCCTAAGCTGGCAAAGCCAGAACCAATAAAACAGCGTTTAACTTATGTGGCTTAAAAAGGTCGCAGACCTCTTCATAAGTCTTTTGCGTCTAGTAAGTCACGTTATGCTTATATCTTCTTATATGTCTAATTATGGTTGAAAATTCGCCAAAACGACAATTTCAGATTTCATTTTCTGTACAAAAAACGTAGAAGTTTATGCCCAAGAGCATACCTCACTAGCTTCCTCTATAGGTCGAATAGCCGTATGGATTCAACAACAAGGGGACGTGGTAATGGGAATCATCCGTTACTTCAAAAATAACAGGTACTTCAGGGTAGAATCCCTTGGTTTTGGTTTGTTCAAAATACGTTTTTGTATCAAAAAGCATTCGGTAAATACCTGGTGCTAAGACTTTTCCTTTTTCTAGTAAATCAGCTATCCGCCCGTCTTCATTGGTGATACCTGCTGCTAATGTTTTCCAACTTCCATCTCTTCCTTGTGCTGCAAGCGAAATCGGTACGCCTTGTGCTGGTCGTCCTGCTGCTGTATCTAGAATGTGTGTGGTTATTTGACTCATATGTTTTTGATTGGTTGATTAGGCGCTCGGTTATTAAGAATCGTACGTGTTTTTTCGATAAATAAAAACAGGTATTTAGAGGGTAACCATAAAGGATTACCCCTACGGGATTCAGTATTATGGCATTCTTGCATAGATGAAGCGCTATTTTTTGTGATCTTAAAACTAAAATCTAATTCCTGCGTAGGGGCAATCCTTTATGGTTGCCCTGCAAGGAAGTGTCATTCCTCTAACTTGACATCTTAGCGCCATTTTAAAGAAATTAGTTAGTCAGACCGTCTCCGTAATTAGTTCAGAAAAAACTCCCGATAGTTATTTTGGATAACTACTGACTCTAAACTAACTGCCCGTTTCCTAGTAGTTTGTGGATGCGTATTTGTGTGATTTTGAATTGTTCCTCCTTGGCGATTTGTATTTCGTCACGTCTATGGTTGTGGATTCTGCCTTTGAGGATGGTAAGCATTTCCTTAGCACTTTTTCCAGTAGCACAAACGATGAAAATATAACCGAATTTTACTTCGTAGGCTCTATTGCCTTTGGCTAATTCTTGTAAAACCTTAGGACTAGCGACGGCCACTCCTGATTGTTCTTTTGCTGCCCATTTGCGCGTAGCGGCGTATTTTTCCTTCAAACTTGCCAAATCCCCAATTTTTGGGTGATGGGTAAAGGCTTCTTTCCAATCTTCTTCATTACATTCATCCCAACATGTTCGGGAAGCTGTTAGCATTTCATCAACATTTGTAAATGGACGTTTTTCCATCATTAAATTGACCCATTTTGTAGCACCACAGCAATTGCTAAGTGCTAGCTTGGCCGATTCTTCATCCAATTCGTTGAAATTTTCCATAATAATTAGGTGGTAAAGGTTATAGTGGTTAAGTTATAGTAATAAAATAGGTGGATAGTTTGTATGTCTCGCACTAAAAACCTCTCAGGTCTTGAAGACCTCACAGGTTTTATCTCAATCCTTCAAGGTAGCTCCTTGCTCAATCCAGCACTTAATAACCAAGCGCTCGTCAGGCGTAATGCCGGTTTTGTTATTTTGCGGCATTGTTTTCGTAATGACGACGCGTTGCATTATCTTATCCGTCAATTTTGCAATATCCTCTGGGGTGTCATATACAATTCCATTGGGTGGTGTCGTATAAAAATCATCTGTCGGTTGTGACGAGTGACAGGTCACACAACGCTCAACAAAGATAGGATAAACCTCGCTAAAGGTCACAATGTCTTCACATTTTTCCTTGTTGAGATTGGGCGCTGTAATATAGGCCGCCGTCAAAATCAACAAAACGGCAAGCGGAAGAACCCATGCTTCAGCTTCTCCCTTTTCCTTCTGATTGAGGTAATGTTTTAAGGCTGCACTTCCTAGAGAAATCACGGTTAAAACGGCCCAATTATATTCATGCCCAAAAGTACTAGGGAAGTGATTGCTCACCATGATAAATAATACGGGTAAAGTAAAGTAATTGTTGTGGTAAGAGCGTAATCCTGCATATTTACCGAGCCAAGGATCAAGCGGTAGTTTGTTTTTAGCTGCGTGAACCAAGGCTTTTTGAGCAGGAATGATGACGAAAAAAACATTGCCCGCCATACACGTACCTATCAAAGCG
>JAHDHB010000602.1:3098-3761 GCA_020631545.1 Saprospiraceae bacterium
GCACTAAAAACATGGGTATAAAAGAAGGCAAATCCAATGAGTATAAGGGAAAAGACAAGAAAAAACCATGGTCCTTTTTTGAGTAATGGCGATTTGCAAAGCACATCATAAATCAACCATCCCAAAGCTAAGGAGCCTAGCCCTATCGCGACGCCTGTCGGTGGGGAGATGTCGAGCACATTTTTATCGATCAAATACCCAGAAGCATTGAAATAATAGACTATCCAAAGCAGTAAAAAGCCTGTAATCCAAGTGAAATAAGCTTCGTACTTGAACCAATGCAAATCGGTAGGAATTTCTTTTGGTGCTACCTTGTATTTTTCTAAATAATAAAAACCACCACCATGTACGGCCCATAAATTTCCTGCTAACTCATCCCTCAAATTTTTGGTGCGATTCAAGCTGTTTTCAAGGAAAACGAAGTAAAAGGATGCTCCAATCCAAGCAATTCCAATCGTGATATGTGCCCAGCGTACCAAAATATTAAGCCATTCAAAGAAATGTCCTTCGTATGGGGTGCCTTTTATATAGTAATAGCCACCGCCAAGAAATGCAGCAAAGGATAGGGCTAAGGCTAGGTTGTAGTAGTTTGTCGTTTCTTCAGCGGCGGCTTCTCCGAAAGCGCCATCATCCGTACTCGTTTTTGACGAAAATACTTTTCCG
>JAHDHB010000603.1 GCA_020631545.1 Saprospiraceae bacterium
TCCTTAGCCTCTTTGTCGTTTTTTAGCCTTGATTTTTAAATATATAACATAGCGCGGCGAAGCCGCAGTTAAGAATTGCCGTCAGCACTAAAAACAAGCGGTTTAGCTAAACCTTATATAAAACACAGCTTATCATAATTATTTGAATTACTTTTGTGTAGTGTACCTTACAAAAGTGAAATAATGCCATGAAAAACAATACCAAGTTTGCCTATTTTCTATCTTTTCTCCTCTTTTGTTTTCCCACCTATGGGTTTTCTTTTCAATTTATCCTTTCTCCTGATTTAGACGCTGATTGTGCTAACCCTAATATTCACGAAGAGACTGAAATTGTTCGAGGTATACTAGAAAATTTAATAGCAGCGCGTGGGTTTCCACCTGAGAATGGAATTCCAGATATTGTCATTGATTCGATAGATATAGAAAATATCCCCGCAGGCATGACCTTGAAATACAACAAAATGTATATCCATCCTAAAACAATTGAGGTTTGTAAGAAATTTTGTGATGATTACAAAGATGCTTTGGCTGCAATTATCGGTCATGAATTGGTTCATTTTTATCAGGAGAAAAAATGTCGATTTATACATGGATTAGATGAAGCATATGCATTGGAATACGAGGCAGATTTACAAGGATTATTTAATGCTTACTTAGCAGGTTATAAAATAAAAGGTAAGGAAGCTGAGACATTGCATAGTCAACTGACTGATAGCCTTTACCAAGCATTTGACCTATCAGAAAATTCAAGTTATCCAGCCTTGGCAGAAAGAAAGAGCATGGCCAATAAAACGGAAAAGACTGTCCATAAATTGGCGGAACTTTTTGAATTGGCGAATTATGCTGTACTTTCTGGTAATTTCCAAGTGGCCATTAAGATTAATGAGTATTTGTTAGAGAACCTAAAGACCAAGGAATTGCATAATAATTTGGCCATCGCTTATGCTAGTTTGTACAAACAACTGCATGGTGATGGATTTACTTATCCTTTTGAACTAAATACGGATTCTCGCTTATATAATCCCATAAGGAGCGAGGATATTGAGGTAGAAGAGGATTCCATTCACTTGAAAGCTATTGAGCATTTTTGCGAAAGTTCTGACAATTCTGACCAAGATGAAATTTTTGAGATTGCTTTGACCATTATTCGAAGTGATTTTAACAAGGCAAAGGCAAGACTTGATGCTTACCCAAAAGAACTTTCCCCAAGCAAAATCAAGGCATTAGAAAAAATTCTTAAAAGAAAAAAAGTAGAAAAAAAAGCAAATCTAATTACCTTTAATTCTACTGCGACTTCTTTCATGGAGGATTGTGGAATAGAGATAGTTTACCTTGACAACTATTTCCCTTCCTTGCATCCACTTACAAAAGAAATTAATGCCTCCTTTGACCATAGCAAGGATAGAACGACTATCCAATTTGAAGATATACGCTTTATCGTGCATAGTTTTCAACCAGATTGTTCCGATAAAATTTCCAAGGAATCACACCATGTGATACCCCACAGTAATGGTGTCTTCCATATATTTACCAAGGAAAGCATTATTCTTATTGAAAAAAATGGCAAAATCATCAAAGGGGCTAAAATTTGGCCTGATTTTGCTCAATAATGTTGATTAGTATCTGACAGAAAAGGGTAAATTCTAAAGTCTAGAACGAAGAGCCGTCTGAACGCTGTGGGGAATGGCTTGTGGGAGGCTGCAGTCTGACGACTATACCAAGAGCTTAAAATCAAAATCTTCCGACAAAAGCCGTCAGACCAAACCGTCCCACAAAGCTACCCCCACACTGTTCAGACGGCAAAGGAGCTAAAATATCGCCTGATTTTGTGCAGAAATGTTAATTCTTCTGTTTCAAAAGCAACTGCTTTGCTTGTTCTCCATATAAATCACTTTCAGTCAATCGCTCTAGTATAAGAAATGCTTCTTCTTTTTCATCCATTTTCCATAAGGATAAGGCCTTAAACCATAAGGCTTTTGTCTTATACTCTTTGTAAGTTATGCTAGAGAGTAGATGATGTGCTTTCTGATAATTATCACGTTCATAATAACACAAAGCAAGATAGAACGCCGCAGTTTCGTTCTTGGCATAAATAGTATGGAAATGTTCAAAATGTTCTATCGAAAGTGGATAATTCTCTTTCTGAAAAGCTTGAATGCCATCCCTTAGTATTTTCCATTGCTCGGTAGTTATGCCATCCCAACCTTGAATTTCTTTGTCAATTTTTTCTTGAATATCATTCACTACTACCTGAGAACTTTTCTGTTCTTCAGCAATAGTTTGTCCTGCTATTCGATTTATTGGGCTGTTCTCTACTACTATAAACCATACCCCTACGGCAATTAGTAGAAAGGCAGCGGCTACGGCAATCTTTTTTGTCCAAGGGACAAGTTGCTTAATTTTTGCAGTATGAGTTTTTTCATTTTCTTCTTTAGTAAAAAAGCCTTTTGCTTCCAACTTTTGTTCTATAGAAGGTAGCATTTTAGAGACTAATTCATGGCTGCCTTCGTATTGGATAGCTTCCAAAGTTCTTCTCTGAATTTCCATTTCCCGTTCAAAAGCTTCAGGAGATTCGAATTGACTTTTTAGTTGTGCCAATTCAGCTTCGGATATCGTACCGTCTAAGTACTTGTCCGATAATAGTATATCAAAAGATGGATTTTCCATGAGTTATTGTTTTAGACTTGATTTTCTTATTTGGCTATAATCAGGTACTCAAATAGCAAGACCTGGGCAGTCTATTATTAGCGCTCTTAATTCTGCGCGAGTACGGAACAAGATGTTGGTTATATTTCCAACTGTTGTTTTGTATTTTTCGGCTATCTCTTTTATCGATAATTCTCCAAAGTATTTATCCATCACAATCTCTCGTTTTTTATCCCTGAGTCTCTGTAATTTCTCACGAATACAAGCAAACAAATTTTCTCGTTCAAGAACATTGTCACTAGCATCTAAAGTATCAGTCATTACTCGTTGTACGGAGCTTTCCTCTTCATCTACGACTAAAACAAGTTTTTTCGTTCTATTTAAAACGTTCAGCCACTTAAACTGGCAAATCTTCATCAGCATTCCGTATAAGTTTTTATTCTCTAATTTGCCTTGTCGTCTTTTATAATGTAAAACGGTCAAGCCTTCAGTAAGAATAGATCTAGCATCTTCTTCGCTACCACTATTTTTCTTAATGTAATCGCGCACTGGATAGTACAACTCCTCATACAAGTGCGTTAAAGCCCATTCTAGTTCTATTGATTCGGATTTTCCCAAATCATCGAATAAGGCTTGTGGATTGTTTTTGTAGTCTTTCATTTTATTCTGTTTTAGATAATATCTGTAATCCCGCCGCCCCTACCCCTAGCTGAAGCTAGGGGCTACAGAAAGCTCACAAGACGGCTACGCCATTAGTTAAGAATTAGGAGTTACGAGTTACCGTTTTCGCGAGAATTGAGCTTGAAAAACGTTAACTTTCAAGCTCAAAAAACGATCAAAAAAAACGTTGTGAAACACTGTAATTCAACATCTCTACTTGTAATTTCGTGTTTAGAAAACAACAAAATGGAAAGATGTGTACATCCAGCCATCATTCTTCATATTTCTTACCTCTTACTTCAAATCATTCCACCAAAACAAACCCCGCCCACTTCTCAGGCTCCTCCTCAAACCGCTTCCTCATCTCTCCCTGCGCCGCCCGAAAAGCATCAGGAATCGTCATCCTATCCTCCAGCCACTTCTCATAAAAAAGTACCATC
>JAHDHB010000031.1:0-257 GCA_020631545.1 Saprospiraceae bacterium
TTAATTTTCGACCACCTCGACTTAGATGCGGATGCTGATGGTTGTCCTGATGCTCTTGAAGCTGATGGCGGATTTTTGATGTCTGATCTCGCTAATGATACCTTGATAGGTGGTATTGATGCGAATGGGATACCGATGGTAGCAGGTGCTACTGGCCAAAACTCAACAACGGAGGTAGTCAACAATACCCTTTCTTACGCCTGCAACGAAACTGTTGCTGTAGATGATTCTATTGCTATAGCATTGAATACTCCAGT
>JAHDHB010000031.1:267-8381 GCA_020631545.1 Saprospiraceae bacterium
AACAACGTTTTGAGTAATGATACGGACATGGAAGGCGATGGACAAACGATCCAAAGTGCAACAGGTCTAGACGCAGGAGGAAGCACTATCAACATCCCTACAGATGGGACACCTACGGATATTTATGATGATTCAGGAACCCTAGCAGGTACGATAGAGCTGAATGCAAACGGTTCTTATACTTTTACGCCTACAGCGACTTACGCTGGAACGGTCAACATTGATTATATTATAGTAGATGACAATCCCAATAATCCTAGGACTGATGCGGCTCGACTGTCGATTACCCTTGACATAAACCTTCCTATTGAATTAATTGAATTTAGCGGCAAAACGGAGGATTGCAAATCAATTTTAACATGGAGTACTGCTGCGGAGGAAGAGCAAGGGACCTTTATTGTAGAATATAGCAGGGATGGAATAGATTTTCTTACAGCAGGAGAAGTTCGTTCAAACGGCAACACTAGTACTGTTAATAACTATTCATTTGTTCATGATGATTTGAGTGGTAAACAGTATTATTATCGTCTAAAAATAACGGACAATGATGGTGCTATTCATTATTCTAATATGATTTCATTAGTAGTTCCATGTAATGTTGGGGAAATGACCGTGTATCCAAATCCTCTGTATTCTAATGAGCTAACTGTTCACTATGAATCAGGTTTTAAAGGAGAAACTAGAATTGAAGTAATCGATGTACTTGGAAGAGTGTTTTTCGAAAAAACACAAGAACTAAACAATGGTTTCTTGAATGAAAAATTAAACCTTCAAAACATACCTTCTGGAACCTATTTTGTAACCATAACGGTTTCGAATGATACGCGCAGTGCAATTAAACTCATTGTTAAATAGTCGTTTGTTTCATTCGAACTGAATTTTCGAACAAGGCTATAATCACTGTACCTAACATGTATTCAACTCATAGCGATACAAAGCAATTCTTATAAAGAGCTTTCACCTAAAAGTTCATTTTTTAAGAATATTGTACGCCTACTGGTACCAAGAGGTCAATTTCAATTATTGGAATTGACCTCTGTTTTATTTTTGCACCGTTTCTAAGAAAGTATTTAGACACATAAATAGTAAAAAGCAAGAAAGTGAAAGGGCAAAACCTGCCAATCAAATGATTAGGTTATTTCTATATTTTGTTTTGAGGAAGGAAAAATCTTTAAACACGAAACATCCATGTCACAAATAAAGTTAAAATAAGATCTTGAAATCTAAAAAAAATGATATTTTGTACAACTTATTTTAGGAGGACTACATCATTTAAACTGGAATAGTTTTCTTGGAATATTCTTTATAACCTAACCTAAACACCCAGACATAATGGCCTCATTACAAGAGCATACCGGCTTATTAGGTCGGCGGCTTGCGGCTCATTTGTTGCGGCGATGTACCTATGCCCCTAGTAAGGAGCATATCGACGAAGTCGCTGCAATGACGGTATCCAATGCCGTGGATACCTTATTTTTTCTTCCGCAACCTAGCCTAGCCGAACCTATTGATTATGACACAAAACAACCATGGATTAACTCTGGTATAGAACCCCTGCTTGGTAGTTTTAACCAACGTAAAACTGTTCAAGGTTGGTGGGCAAATGAAGCTTTCAAAGATCCTGGTATCGGACACAAGCTGATGTTTTTCTTACATCAAAATTTTGTGATTTCTTCCGCATTTAATTCCAATTCTCGTCGTTTTTTTGACTATTTAGGCTTGCTAAGGCATTATGTATTTGGTAGTTATCGACAATTAGCTGCAAAAATGACGGTAGATAGTTACATGTTGGATTATCTAGATGGGGAAGTCAATACCAAAAATAGCCCAAACGAAAACTATGCGCGGGAATTTTTTGAACTCTTCACCATCGGTAAAGGGGCTCCGGCTGGAGAAGGTGATTATACAAACTATACTGAAGAGGACATTGTAACGGCTGCTAGATTGCTTTCTGGCTGGAAAAAGGCAGGCCGTCCGATTGGTGGAGACCCCAATTATATCGATCCAGACACCAATTTACAAGCAGGATATCCCAATTTTGGCGCACACGATACTACTGATAAAACCTTTAGTGTCAGTGCTTTTCAAGGCCAAACTATAACGGGCGCTGTGGATGCGCAAGATATGTATAGAGAGTTGGATGACTTCGTGAACATGATCTTTATTCAAGAGGAAACCGCAAAATCGATTTGTCGGCGCTTATACCGTTACTTTGTGCATTCTAACATTACAACAGAGGTAGAAACGGATATTATTACGCCACTTGCAAACACTATGCGTGATAATGACTATAATTTAGAAATTACTTTAAAACAGCTACTTAAAAGCCAACATTTCTACGATAAGGATGATGCTGATTCTAACAATGAAATCATCGGTGGCCTTTTAAAATCACCGCTAGATTTACTAGGAAATATCATAGGTTTTTTCAAAGTAGATATTGTGGATCCGATTGCTGAACCAGAAGAACATTATAAGCAATGGTGGAGAAATACGGTTCTTGATTTAGTTTTTGCTCGGTCTGGGTTTACGATGTTTGAGCCGTCTTCTGTAGCGGGTTATCCTGCTTATTATCAAGAGCCTGGCTTGGATAGAAACTGGTTGACGGGGAGTACCATTCTCGCTCGTTATAAACTACCCGAAATGCTGCTCACGGGTGATCGTTTGCTGACTTATGGCGATATTGGTTTAGGTATGAAGCTTGACGCGGCCTTGTTCCTAAAAGATAAAGGTGTTATTTCTAACAATTTTGATGCCTATACTATTGTATCAGAACTTACGTCGTATCTCTTTCCTGAAGAGCCTAATGCTCAACGGTTTGATTATTATTTGAACGGTATTTTCTTAAAAGATCTTCCGGCCTATGACTGGACAGAGGATTGGATCCATTACTTGAATACAGGCGATGATTCGGCTGTAAAAATTGCGCTTGAAGGCTTAATCTTAACGATCCTTTATGCTCAAGAATTCCAAGTAATGTAAACCTGTTTATTTATTATTTGACAATTATTGGTGTGCCAAAGCAAGGATTAACAAAGGTAGTTCTAGGGCACTTTACTATCAATTGTCGATGCTTAACTCAAGAATAATGAAACGACGTGATTTCTTAAAATATACTTCTTCGGCGGGTGTGGGTTCTGTGATGTTGAACAGCCTGCCTGTCCAATCTTTTGCCACGCCAAATATGCTCCCCTTACTCAATTGTCAGGGGGTGGATGAGCGTATACTTGTCGTCCTCTATTTGGATGGTGGCAATGACGGATTGAATACGCTTGTCCCTATCAATCAATATAATACGTACAAAACTCTTCGTCCTACTATTGGGCTAAATGATACGGGAACTGGTGCTTTTATTAATTTGGATACGACGCTTCCCTTGGATGAACAAGTAGGTATTAATCCCAACATGACCTCCTTCAAGGCGATGTATGATGCGGGGAAAGCCCAAGTTATCCAAGCAGTCGGCTACCCTGGTTTTAACGGTTCCCACTTCAAATCTACCGATCTTTGGCTTACAGGTGGTGATGGAACTACCGGTAACTTTAACATCAGTTCGGGGTGGATGGGACGTTTTCTGAACAATACTTTTCCGGGCATGTATGGAAATCCAAATAGTGTTTTTCAAGATCCTTTAGGGATTCAACTAGGAGATAAAAAGCCTTCCATTGGCTTTATTTCTGATGAAAATGTATTTATTGCCTCCAACCTGACCCAGCAAGACCCTGGAGGCTGGTATAATCTAGTACAAGGCATTGGTTCTGCCCCACATTTGGCTCCTATAGCCTCGGATTTTGGTGATCAATTGGCTTACATTATGTCTATTGAAAGCAGTACGAATGTCTATGCACAGCGTATTACGAATGTCTTTAATGCAGGAACAAACTCCTCTACTGTCTATCCTAATACCGACTTGAGTGATCAATTGCAGACCGTAGCACGCTTGATTTCGGGAGGTAGTAAGACCAAAATTTTTATGGTGAGAATTGGTGGTTTTGACAACCATTCGGGGCAAGTCGTCTCTGGTACACCACATATCGGAAAACATGCGGATTTGCTATCCAATACCTTCGATTCGGTCAAAGCTTTTCACGATGATTTAAGTGCTATGGGCTTGGAAGATCAGGTGATGAGCCTAGTCTTTACGGAGTTTGGGCGAAGAATTACGGAGAATGGTAGCCTAGGAACGGATCATGGTAATTTAGGGCCTATGTTCTTGTTTGGTTCTAGTGTAGAACCGGGCATAAAAGGGACAAATATCGACCTTAATCCCGCACTACTGACGTCGAATGGAAATTTGGATAGTGCTACTCAAATGCAGTTTGATTATCGTTCTGTTTATAAAACCATTTTACAAGATTGGCTTGGGGCTAGTGATACTGCCATTGCTTCTACTTATTTTGATAATCAAAGCAAGATTCCTTCTTTAATTAATACAAACTTTGTGGTTGATCCTTCTTGCTATTTTGACACTTATGTAGACCAAACAAGCTTGAATGTCAAGCTAATGCTAGAAGGTTTTTATGATGCAACGGAGCAGAATATGCACAAAGAATTAGCTTCTCGAAACCTTGTGCCAACTGACCAGCCTTATGGAATGGCTCCTTTTAATTATACGGGTGTAGAAACGACTAGTGCTTTACCGCCTGACACGGTGGATTGGGTGCTGGTAGAATTGCGTGATCCTGCCAATATAAACACAGTGATTGCAAGAAGAGCGGCCTTGCTTAGAACGGATGGTGTCGTGATGGAGCCTAGCGGACGTGCAGGAATTACCTTCGTCGATGTGGTTGCAGGAGAATATTATGTAGCCATTTACCATCGAAATCATATTCCTGTAGTCAGTAGTGTCGTTCACAATACTTCTGATACACAAGCGGTATATGATTTTACCAACGCTGCGTCCATGGCTATGGGCACAAATCAGCTAAAAGCAATGGGTAATAAATATGCCTTGTATGCGGGTAATTTTAATGGGGATGGCGCCAATAACGGCTTGGATTATGAGCTTTGGAAGCCTAATTCTTCGGTCGTCAATGAATATCGCTCGGAAGACGGAGACGGTAATGGAATCGTCAATAATTTGGATTATAATTTATGGAAGAGAAATAAAACCCAAACAGGGGAATCTATCTTTCAATAATTTATTGACAAAGGGCATTTAACAAGAGGCAAAAGACGGTGTAAGGTTGCTGTGTATTGGGAATATCTTTTGTTCTTCGTTTTTTCTCCTTTGTCTAAAAACAGAAATAATGAAACGTTATAATAAAATATTGACCTTCTTATTGTTGCTGCTTGCTACTAGTGGTTTTTCACAGACTATAGAAGTGCAAGCGGATGGTGGTATTGACTGTGTCGATAATAAATTTTACTTGAGTATAAAGGTGCAATCTGGGGATATTGCTTCGTTTAACTTGGGTAATTCTTCTATCTATTTCACTTATAATGAAACGGCTTTGGAGTTTGATACGCTCACAACGCCTGTTTTTGATGGCACGGATGTTTGTGCAGGTGGAGCGAATGCTTGGGAACCTTCTACGTATGATGCTTCTGAGGTCGGAATTGTAAATTTCACGTCTATGATCGTAGAAGGCAACGAAGCTTTTAGCTGTCCAGACATTACGAATACGGCGTGGACGGTCGTTGCGGTAGCTAGTTTTTATGTAAATACCATTCCCGTTGCTGGTGATATCGTCCTTGATGTGGAAAATACCCATTTCAACAAAAACATACCGAATGATGGTCTAAGTCCTTATACCAACGGTGCTTTTAATGTAACAATTAATAACTGCCAAGGGGATTTTGATAATGATGGCATTTTAGATGCTGTGGATAATTGTCCTACGGTTTCGAATCCTGATCAAGCTGATTCGGATGAAGACGGTATTGGAGATGTTTGTGATAATACTTGTGCTGGACTTACGGCAATCGCAGGGCCAGATCGCCTTGTGTGTGAAGGTGATAGCCCCGTTCTTCTTGCTAGTGGTATAGGAGGAAATCCACCGTTTAGCTACTTGTGGAGTACAGGTGAAACGACGAGTACGTTGATGGTCAATTCACTGGTAGACACGACGTTTATGATCACCGTAACGGATGCTTTGGGCTGTTCTTCGATAGATACGATAAACATTGACTACACAACTCAACAAATTGATTCCGTTGTTTTTTATAGTATTGATAGCTCAGCGACGATGGTTCCTTTAGTTGATGGAGGTACGTACAATATGAGTGATTTTGATTCTTTGTGGACGCTAGAAGTCTTTATGTCAGGAAATGTTACTTGCCAAGACTTTGTCGTGGATTACCAAAATGCTTGGATTGATGATGACCTAGAGAATTGGGCACCATGGCGTTACAAAGGAGACAATTCCCCTTCGAATTTTGAAGCAGGATTTTATAGTATAACGGTTCGAACGTATTCGGAAGATAATAGAGAAGGCGTAAATTGTGCGCAAGAAGTGTTTAATTTCACTCTTTTGGATGGAGATTGTCCTATTGTCAATGCTGGATTTGATCAAGTCATTTGTCCTTCGGACAATGCGACTTTGCTAGCCTTAGTAGAAGGAGGTGTACCGCCACTTACCTATTTTTGGTCGGATAGTTCGACGACGTCTAGCATTACCGTTTCACCTGATATTCCTACCGAATACAGTGTAACGGTCACGGATGCAAATGGTTGTGAATTTTCAGATGACGTCCTTGTGGATGTAAATGCCAGTGCGCCTAATTGTGATTTGGATGAAGATGGAGTTGTAAATATGATGGATCAATGCCCGTATACGCTAGTAGGTGCGACGATTGACGCCAATGGTTGTACTGATGCTGATGGTGATGGTTCTTACCCCGATTTACCTCTAACGGATTCTAGCTATGATCCTGATGATCAAGATCCTTGTTTGCCGGGGGATATCATTGTGGAATTGAATCTATCGGTTTTTATGGAAGGAGCTTTGCGTGATTTGAATGATATTACCGTCATTTTGCCGACTATGCGCTCGAATTTAAGTGCAGGAGGTCGCGGATTGCTTCCAGGGATGACTTCTCTCGGTGGTGTACAGATTCCGTCTGGCCAACCTTACCATATTGCTCCTTGGAATTATATGGGAGCAGAAGGAGCGGATTGGACGGAAGCGAATTATGAAGCGATTGAAACGCGTACAGGAAAACAGATTGTAGATTGGGTACTGGTGTCCTTTCGTACAGCCCCCGAATCCTCTACAGAATTTCAAAAAGTTGCTGCACTTTTATTGGATGATGGAAACGTCGAATTTATAGAGAATTGCATCCTTACGCTTTTGGATCCTAGTGAAGTCTACATCTTAGTGGAGCATCGCAATCACATGGGCATCATGAGTGCTACTTCGGTAGCGGTAGCGAATCAGGCTTTAGTTTATGACTTCAAAAACCAGAATTCCTTTGTAGGAGCAAGTACCTTGGGCGTAGGGCAGTTAGAGCTAAGTGCAGGCGTTTGGGCGATGCCTTCAGGAGATATTGATCAAGTATTTGACACCGTAAGTTATGACATCAATTCGGCTGACGGCGCTGCTTGGAGTGGTCAAAATGGAATGTTCGACACCTACCACCCCGCAGACATCAATATGGATGGTGATGTGAATAGTGTCGATAAGATTCTTTGGACATACAACAATGGTATTTCGTCAAGAGTACCTAAGTAAACGTATAGAATCGAGGTTACGTATTGTTTTTTTATGATAAATGGTGCTTGTCTTTTTGGGCAAGCACTTTTTTTGTTGGGAGTGAATTGCTTATCGTTTGGGGCTTGTAACCCTATCCAAACCTTTCCCTTCGAAGGGAAAGGCTTTCACTTGCTTCTAATTTTTTAGGTTTTGGTTGCTAGAAATTTATCTTTGATAAATCTATGCTTTAGGCTTTTCTTCTTGTTGATACTGTCTTATTGACTGATTGGAGGGGAAAACATGGCAGGTTTTTGAAAACTGTCATGTTTGTGAGGTGCATCAAGGTTTGTGCATTTTTCTTGGAAGTATTAGGCCGAAGCTAGTGCCTTTGACGAAGGGAATTTTCTTAGAAATAATGATGATTAGTGTTTTTTTTTTTTTTTGATAATAAATAATTAGTAAAGTAAACCAATAGGTTTT
>JAHDHB010000031.1:8391-20879 GCA_020631545.1 Saprospiraceae bacterium
TAGCGGCTTATAAGAAAGAATCTTACTTCCGATTTGTTTATCATGATGATGTTTTATCTCAAGAAGACAACGGTATAAAAACGAGGTTGTTATCTTTAGTTAGAGAACTAGTACAAGAAAATGATATCCAATACATTTTATCGGCCATTAGAGCGGATCTTCCTGTTGATATAGATGAAAAAATAATTTCATTTTCCGAAAATGAAATCATTTTGAAGTTGCATGATAGAGATCCGTCAGGTACTTTATTTGGATTTGAATTCTAAAAAAAATAGGCCAAGCGCAACCAAACGCCTGACCTATTAGGTAGTATTACCAAATAATACTTAGAGAATTACTAATAAAAAACTTGAGGAAGTTACCAATCTCCTCTACACAATATGTCAATAGAATTAATCCGTTTTAATGAAACGCTGAGGAGCTGTTAGCTCTCCGTCAATTTCTAAGCTGATGAAATATACACCAACTGGTAAATCTGACAGCTCTAGTGTTTTTGTTGTGATGCCTTTGCTATATGTGATGGTTTCACTAAGCAATTCGCGGCCTAACATATCTGACAGCAACATCCTTCCTTCTCCTTCCATTTCTGTATAAAAATCTACCGTCAATTCTTGACGGACAGGCACGGGATATAAGCCGGTAATTGTCGCATTGCGGTAGCAATCATACTTCAACGTTACTAAGTCAGAATATTGGAAACTACCATCGATATCCACCATTTTTAAGCGGTAATAATTTAGATAGTTCGGTTTTAGATCCATGGTTGTGTAGTTCGTCTCTGCATCCGTATTTCCTACAGCAAGTACCTGGTCGAAAGAACGGAACGTCAGGCCATCTGTGCTTTTTTCTACAGAGAAATAGGCTACATCAACTTCTGCGAAAGAAGTCCAATTCAAGTGTACTTGACAATCTTCGTTTGTCGCAGTGAACGACAACAACTCTAAGGGTAAGACATTCGTAAAAACATCTCTAAAATCAGGTTGAGAATCTAAATCGCCAGGCACAATATCTTCTGGTGTACAACCAGGTCCTAGTGGGCAATTACCTGTACCTGAGCCTACTCTCCTTGGATCCGGTGAAGGGTCAGGATCGTCGTAGCAATCCAACATGCCATCATTATCAGCATCCGTTAAAGGTACGCGGTGATCCGTCAATACGGTACAAGGTAAGTTGTCTACAACACTACCATCCTGATTCAAGTCGTGTCCTTCTACGCGGTCAGGAGTTCCGTCGTTATCACTATCATCATCGATATAATCCGGTTTACCGTCTCTGTCATAATCATGTGCGCCATATCGAGCGCCCATCGCTACATTTTTATTAAGTCCAGAGCCACCGTAACCATATCGATTGTTATCATAAGCATTATCAATGCCGTCATTATCATCATCTAAATCTTCAATAACCAAAAATCCACCTAAGCCATCATTGATGTTTAAGATGTCAAACCCATTCGTAGACTGCCCTTCTACATTATCCGTGATGCCATCGTCATCCGAATCAATATCAAGCCAGTTTCCTCCGCCCATACCGTCGGTATTGAATAAGGGTAAGCCTACCGATTCAATATTATCTGCCCAACCATTTCCATTGAGATCGGTTGGAGAATCTACCATGCCATCACCATTATTATCTTCTCCTCCAGCTTCTACGATGTCCACAATACCGTCACCATCAGCATCCAAGTCTTGATGATTAGCGTAGGATTTAGTGTCCATATTTACGGAAACATCCAACTCTAAACTTACATCAACCAGTTGATTGTTGTTGTCTATTTCAAAATCATTTTCATTATCTCCATCATAGATAGAAGACCAACCATCATTATCAATAGGATCAAAGGTAAATGGTGACAATACATCAAAATTATCCACCATCCCATCTATATTAAGGTCTACAGTAGCCAATTGAGCTACCTCAACAATATCCTGAATACCATCATTATCCGAATCTAAATCCAAGAAATCCGCTCCTTCTACACCATCCGTATTGAATATCGGAAGTGAAGTGGTTGTCAAAGGAATTCCTACAGCCACATCCACCATATCAGCTAAGCCGTCGCGGTCTAAATCTATAGGGACATAAATGCCAAGTTGTCCATTGCCTTCATTATCAATACCACCTGCTTCGATAACATCTTGGATACCATCATTATCAGAATCTAAATCTAAGAAGTTTGGAATACCGTCTCTGTCCAAATCCATGGTGGCACAAACACCAGCAGAATTAAGTGCGCAGAAATCAATATCCATATAATTTAAGATGCCATCATTGTCAAAATCACGACTAGGATCGTCGGTCATAACAACAAGAATATCGGTTCCTTGTGGGAAGCCCAACTCAACAACGTCAGGAATTCCATCATTATCATCATCAATATCGTCTTCATCACAAATGCCATCTTTATCTTTATCATAAATACAGCAATTTTCGGCATTAATAGCCACGGGGCCATCCGTCTCTAAGCAAAGCGAAGCACCACCAGAAAGCGCTAAGAAATCAGAAAGATTCCTAGGCGTTGTGGTCAAAGCTTGGTAAGGATTATCACCAGGAAAATCTTCTTTTAAGTAATTGAAAGCATAAACAGCGTAGTTTTGGTCATAAATGATTCCATACCCTGACTGTGCATCATTTAAAGGGGCAGAACCTACCGCAAAATCACCTGTTTCGCTTACTTGCTTGACATTTCCTTTGGTATCAAAAGCGACGTAAACTTGCTCATACGTTATGTCGGCAATAAAATCACGCGAAGGAAGCACTGCTATAGTCCTTTTTGGACAAGGCTCTTCGCCCTCAGGAATCAATTCGCAAGCAGCAGGATTTGCACTGCGAACTTGACCACCAGCATAACCATTGACGCCTACCGTTGGAACAAAGTTGTCGCTAGCTGGTGCCGTAAACATCGGGTCGCTACCTTGTGTGTAATTATCACTTTTATTGCTGTTTCCATTACCTATCGTATTCGCTCCAAGTAGAACGACAGAAGGATCATCCGCTTCTAAGAAGCCTTCGATAATATATTCATATAAGTCCTTGCCTGTATTTCCCCACATAATGCAATCTTGAATAGTGATAACATCACTGTCAGGATCAGTATCAGGATTATTTCTAGAACCGTAGATGTATAGACCCGCTGTTTCTGTTCCACTAGTAGAAGCCCGCGTATTGTTGGCTATCGTACTATTCGTCATGACAAAATCAATGGCAGTTCCTGCACCAGATTCTTCTGCATCAATAAAAATTGTGCCGTGGTGCTGTAAAGAATTATAGCCGGTTACATCATTTTCATAGAATAAGGAATTGGTAATATCGACATCCGCTCTTTCCGTATTATCTGCACCAATTTGTATAGCAGCACCTTTTAAAGCAGAATTGCCCTTAAAAATAGCATCATTGACCGTCAAAGTACAAGCATCACCATCGACTAAAATGGCTCCACCATATTGATACGTACTATTTCCTTCAAACAAGCTTCCATTAATGGTTACCGTAGAATTATTTTCGATAGCAATCGCTCCACCGCCTGATTCTCCATTTGCGGATTCAGAAAGATTGTAGTAAAAGTCAGTTTTATTAAGGGTCATGGTCGAATTTCCAGTAATATAAATCGCACCACCATCACAAGCACCGCCCGTACCAGAATTACCATAGAAGAATCCTCCATAGAAATTTACGACAGGTCCTGGCCCTGCATTTCCCCTAGGGTTGGTGATATCTAAAGCACCACCAAATTTATCACGAGTATTACAAGAAAAACTAGTATTGATAAAGTCAACGTAAGTATTGATGGCAGCAGAAGCATTAGAACTAGACATGATGCTCATGGCTGTTTCACTAGGGAAACTAGCGTGATTGTTGAGTTCTACATTGATAAGCTTCATACGTGTTTCACGCCAAAGACTATTAACGACTAAAGCCGTACCGCCTGTATTATCTTCAATTTTGCAATTACTTAGCGTAATGTTTTGCGCGTCTGTTATAGCAAAGGCAGAGCCATCCGTTTCCGAAAAACCCATAGGACTGACGCCATTAATCAAAATGTCATCTACTCCAGTAATGTCGATAAAAGCAACAGCACCAGCCTTTTGATTGTCCACTACAGCCGGAGCCGCAGCGTGAATGGTCAAACCATTCATAGCAGGATCTGTAATGTCAATATCAAAAGCGGCCCAAACCGTATTGTCGGTAATGTAGCGCCCGCCGAGAAAAACAATCATAATATCGCTTCCGGAAGCGCCACTAGCCACAGCAGCCGTAGCAGCAGCAAAAGCACCTTTTAAAGAAGCATAAGGAACCGTTGTTCCATTGGCATCTAAGCCCGCATCAGCAGCAGCATCTTGAGAAGCCATAGAGCCATAAGCGGCTAAAGGTGTAGCTATTTCATACACTAGCGGTTGATCCATAGCAGGCAAAATACCCGGATCACCGATGCAGGCTTGTGCTAAAGCCATATGCCCTGTAGTGATGAAAAATAGTAAACATAAAAGTAGGTGTTTGGTCTGCATAATTATTATTATAGGGTAGTTTAGGTTAATTATTTTTTTGTAACAACTAAGAATAAGTCTTGATGGTTCGCTGTACTAGTATTTATTGTACATGAATAGTATAATCCCTTCCAGTAGGACTTGACAAGACCATAGATCTTTAACTAGCTTACTTAAAGTTACTACACTTATGACTTAAATGCTTGTTTTAGAGCATCAATTTTATACCTTTTGTCCTATGATTTTAGGGCGTTCAAATCTACTCTTTCGATGTTTAAAACGCTTATTCTCCTAGAACTGTGAGTTATTTTATTTGTTGGATTTAATGCCGTTCAAAATGCTTTGAATCTTTGGTCGACCGAAGAATTATTTTGAGGTTTTGCTTGGGGTGCAAAATTATGTTCTTTGTTGGGGCGTTATAAAAACAGGCATTCAGAGGACAACCACAAGGGATTGCCCCTACGGATTTCAGGGTTAAGGTTTCCTACAGCTTAAAAAATGAAGTGGTAGACTCTAGAGGAGGAAAGCGCTCTGAACACTGAACCACTAGTTTTAAGCATAGCATTCATATACACTACCCATCACACACTATTTTGTTGTTAAATGGCCAAAATTCATCATCCTTTGCGAAATCTTTCACTAAAATTTTAGCATTCACCATTTTAAATCCTATATTTAACATCTAATAGATTTTGAAAAAGTGTTTATTTATCATATGCAGAACTAGAACTATGAAGCTAAAAGTAGGATTACTAGGAGGCGGATCATGGGGCACGACGGTTGCTTCCTTGACTGCTAGAAATTGTCCAACAACGATTTGGGCAAGAAATCAAGCTACCGTTGATGACATTAATAATAATCATCGGAATGAGAAATATCTTCCTGGAGCTAAGCTCCCCAAAACACTCAAAGCAGCCAATACGATAGAGGAAACGGTGCGTGATGCTGATGTTATTGTAATGGGCATTCCTGCACAGCATTTTCGAGAAGTACTAAAAAAAGCTCGACCGCATATTCGTCCTTGGGTTCCTATTGTTAGTTTAGCAAAAGGCTTGGAAATTGGAACCAAAATGCGGATGACGGAAATCATAGAAGCAGAAATGCCGGGGCATCCTGCTGGTGTACTCACAGGCCCCAATCTAGCGAAGGAAATCGCTGCTGGTCAAGCTGCTGCTAGTGTTATTGCTATGGTTGATGATACGATTGCTTCACGTTTGCAAAGTATTTTTAGTACAGGCTTATTCAGAGTCTACACGAATGAAGATGTTGTAGGTTGTGAATTAGGCGGTGCCTTGAAAAACATCATTGCTATCGCAACGGGAATGGGAGACGGCGCAAATGCTGGAGATAATACAAAATCTGCGATCATCACAAGAGGTTTAGCAGAACTTACTCGCCTTGGAGTTGCGATGGGAGGACAACCGCATACCTTCTCTGGTTTGGCAGGTATGGGGGACTTAATTGCGACTTGTAGTAGTACCCAAAGTCGAAATCGTTATGTCGGTTTTAACCTAGGAAAAGGTCGAAAAATCGAAGACATCATTGATGAAATGGCAGAGGTAGCGGAAGGCGTGAAAACGGCTAAAGTTGTGATGGAGTTGGCCATGGAATATCAAATTGAAATGCCTATCGCTACAGAAGTCTATAAGGTTCTTTATCAGGGAGATACCGTGAATGAAGCTTTCCGTGGATTATTGAAACGAGAAGTAGGATCGGAAGCTGAACCAGGCTAAAAGCATCTCCTTGCCATAAGCAGTTCTAGCCGTTTTCTACGCGGTCTTTTGAAAAGACATGATGGCGCATAGGACAGAGGGAAATCTCAGAGCGGAAGTGACTTTACTGCTTGATTATTTAGAGTTTAGGGGTGTCATATTGTCTTGCCATATTTATTGCCTAGGTGCATAAAGTTCGAAGAGCGAGTCTTTATGGATGATTCTAGATACTTTTTTGAATCCGAAGTGCTATTCCAAGCCAATAAAACTAACTAAAATGCCTCACGATAGCTTGTCTATGGTGGGGCATTTTTGCAAACATGTGCCCATTTTCGACCTCTTTTAAACCTTATCCAAGTATAAAGTAAAAAATAATTTTTAGTTATTGATAGTCAGGTTTTTGCTACTATTTGTGACGTTAAATGTGGGCGTTCGAAGTTAAATTGAGAATGTTTTTTTGTGAAAAAATAAAAGAAATAAGAGCTTATTTTGTAGAGGATAAAGCATAATGTTTTTATTTTTTCAATATCTAACTACCCACTACCTTATAACATGAAAAATACTCTACTACTCACTTTGTTAATGGTGCTCTTCCTCACGCCGTTATATTCTCAAACGGTGACTATCGACCATCAAACTCAGCGTTTCTTAGGAAATACCACCGATCTGGAACGAGAGCGCTACTTTAATATCCATACTAGGCCTGGCGATGCCGATATAGATGCATTTGCCAATGCGAATAATGTTACCTATGGTCGAGGTTTCTATGCCCCCTTTTCTTATGCTAAAAATGCAACGGGTACTGTTGGGACTTATCCCGCACCACAAGGAGGAGGCACCGAAGTTCGAAACGTTACTAGATACGTTGGTACAGAACATCCAGAAAACGTTATTCGATGGAATTTAGATAAAACGGCTGCGGCGGATTGGGCAGTGGAGTATTACAAAAACTTTGTAAGTGATGCGGATCGCCCTGAGTTTTTCGAGCCTATGAATGAACCCTTTGTAAAAGCTGCTGATGCTGTTTTTATGGCTCCTAGTGTTGATAGTATGCGTTATCAAATGGCAGAATGGTTTGGTGAGATTGGAGCAAAAATGCATGCTGCACCAGAATTAGCTAATATGAAGGTCATCGGGTATGCTAGTGCTTGGCCAGATATGGAAAAATGGAATTTTGGTCATTGGGATTCTCGTATGAAAATGTTTATGGATGTAGCAGGAGAGCACATGGATGCTATTGCTGTTCATCTTTATGATGGTGCAGGTACGACTTCTGGCACTTATGGTGATGGGGGTACTCGTTCGGGAAGTAATTCAGAAGCCATTCTGGATTTAATTGAAGCTTATAGTTTTATCAAATGGGGAACGGTTAAAGATCATGCTATCACGGAATATGGCCAACTCTCCAATAGTTTGATTTACAATGAATTTACAAGTGCTTCAAGCGTTGAAACCATGAACCATATTCTCTTCAATCTTCTTGATCGTGAAGATAATATGGCTATCTCTATCCCTTTTTCTACGGGCAAAGCCGAATGGTTTTTGACGGCAGCGAATAACTACCAACCTTACGGCGCTACCTTGTTTGTTCCTAGTAATATTGGACAACCCGTTCCTGCGGGTTGGGTGCCTACACCACGAACCAAATTCTACGAACTGTGGAGTGAGGTAGGAGGAACTAGAGTGGATATTGCGACGGATAACCCTGATATTCAGGTACAAGCTTTTGTCAATGGCCCACAACTACAAGTAGCTTTAAATAATCTAGACGATGTTGCACAAACGGTCAATTTAGAATTTTTACAAAGCTTGAACGGCTTACAAAGCATTTCCATAAAAACACTCGAAATCTACCCCAATCAATCACCTGTTTTAACGAATACTTCGCCTAGCACCGCTCCAGCCAGCCTTACGTTGATTAGTGGCGAAACGGCGATACTAACCTATACGTTTAATGAGGCGATTACCTTTAACAATACGATTCGAAATATAAAATATTATTCTAACAACTACTTGGAACCGATTAGTGCTGGTGTGCCTATCTTGTTCACTTACGATAATGTCAATACTGGAGAAGGTCATGCGATCATTCGTCTATGCATTGGAAGAAATCACCTATCCATCAAAATACCTGAAGTTAGCGTCAATGGTACATTAGTTCCAGTTCCTACGAATTGGGAAGGCTATGACCAAACGGATAGAGATGACTTTTTTGGTCTTATTGAGATTCCTGTTCCGATTAGTTTAATACAAGCGACGAATACCGTTTCCGTGACTTTCCCAGATGCAGGAGGGCATGTATCGTCAGCTATTTTACAAGTAGCTACTTATGACAGTACACCTATTGTTCAAGCGCCATACCCTGCGGGGCCTTTACATCAGATTCCGGGTATTATTGAGTTTGAAAACTATGATTCTGGAGGGGAAGGCATCTCTTATCATGATGCTGATGCTGAGAATTTGGGCTATACAATAGAGAATGTACCTATTAGAATTACAGAGGGTGTTGATATCTCTACAGTTGCAACGGGAGGTTATGAAATTGGATGGACACAAGTTGGAGAATGGTTGGAGTATTCTGTCGATGTAGCGCAAGCAGGAGTTTATCAAGTTGATGTCCTATATTCTAATGGTGGTGCGATTACTGGAGAAATCAACTTAGAGTTTAATGGGGTTGATGTGACCGGAACTATTAGTTGCCCACCCACAGGTTCATGGAATACACAAAACGTTGCAACTGCCTATATCGTTCTAGAAGAAGGCGAAAACATCATAAGGACCAACATACTCAGCGGCCTGAATTTAGACTACATGGAGTTTATCCCACTTCAGCCTACAGTTAGTTTTAACCCGACACCTGTATTTTTGACCAGTGATCTTATTCACACTTTTGAAATTGATTATGAGACTTTTGTCGAGAGTGAAATTTTTGTAGAACTTTGGTCTACCTCTCAAGGTTTTATTAGTAGTGGTAGCGAATTGGTTAGCCTTGGAGCAAGTAATATTCCTGTTTCTGTTGCTGTAAACACTCCATTAGCTGAGGGAATAGATTATTTTATCAAAGTAAATATCCGTCCAGAGAATGGAGATTGGACAACAGCCTTTGACAATCAGGTTGTTGAGGGTGTCGTAGTGTTTGGGCCACAAGCACCTTTCAATAATGTGTTACACACGATTCCAGGGGTTATACAAATAGAAGATTTCGACATTGGAGGTCAAAGTGTTGCTTACTATGTAACGACCCTAGCATTGGATACTTTAGATTATAGAGATGATGATGTGGAACTCGTTCACACAGGAGCCGTTATCAATGGCGAATATGCGGCGACTTTAGAAGCTACGGAGTGGTTGGAATACACCGTAAATGTAGCAGAAACCCAGACCTATGAAATAGATGTTGACGTAGCTACCTTGAGTCCTGCTGGACAACTTAGCGTTTCTGTTGATAATGTTGATGTAACGGGCGTTGTTGATCTTCCTACTACAGGAGATTGGAATACCTACGCTACCGTACCTGTCGGAGAAGTCAACCTTTCGTCTGGCATCCATGTATTTCAGATAAAAGTAGAGAATACTGGTGTCTATTTAGATAGTTGGTCGGTTACTCCAGCGGCTTATGTAGAAGTACAACCGAAAGTTATACTAGAAGGAGCCTACAATTCTACGAATGCTTTGATGAGAGATGACCTACGAGCAAGTAGCTATATTCCTACTGTTGAACCTTATTCCGCGATGGGCTATACCTTGGTAAATTCGGTAGGCGGAGAAACTATCGAAGACCCTGCTACCTTATTTGCAGTAACAGGAGATGATGCCATCGTTGATTGGCTCTTCCTTGAATTGAGGGATCCTGCTGATGCAAGCGTCGTACTAGCTACACGTTCTGCACTTTTACAACGGGATGGCGATGTGGTTGATATGGACGGAGTATCACCTGTACGATTCTCCGATATGGCTGAAGGCGACTATTTTCTAGCCATCCGTCATAGAAATCACTTAGCGGTCATGCCTGCTGCTCCAGTGAATTTAGCGACTAGTGGCGGCCTTGTCGATTTTTCTGACCCAGCGCTTTCTATGTATGGGAATAATGCTCGGATTGCAATTGGAGGAATAGCCGCACTAAGAGGAGGCGATGCCAATAATGATGGTCAAGTTAATGCAGCAGATAGATCGGAAGTCTGGAATAAACGAAATACGGTAGGCTACAACATTTTTGATATAGATCTTAATGGTTCTTGTACCGCTGCCGACCGCTCTATGGCTTGGAATAAGCGAAATACTGCGGAGCAGATTCCTTAGAATCATGCTTCAAAAATAATTCCCTTAGCTAAACTATTTCCGTTTTGCTTCGGTATCAGCGTCCACTTCGAAAAGCACCTCCTATCTTGAGGAAGGCTTTTTGGAGTGGACGTTTGTCATTTTAGAACTAGTGACTCTGCGATTTTGATCTTTTTGGGAGGCTAAATCACCTCCGCCACTTAATTTAAGATGCTTTTTAGTATGTTGGTAAACAGGTTTTTAAATAAAAAAGTGCTAGGTGTTTATGTGTTTTCAGTAGCTAATAATGTTATTAGCATGATAAAAGAAATAAGTTTGGAGTAAGTTAACTTTGAGCATAGGAACTTTTGATTTTCTAGAGTTAAAGTAAATCAAATTTCAATTTTGCTACTAGGCAAAAAATTGTAGCCGCTTGTGGAATATAGATTCTGAGACTTTTTACGATATTTTTTTGCCAAAAAAATAGCTAGTCTTTTGTCCTATGTCTTTTGTCATTATGTCTTTCAAGCGATAGCGCTGAAAACAACGTAACTAATAACTCACCGATTTAAATACCTATGCCATGAGATTTTTAATGATTTTTACATTTGCATTTTGTTTAGCTCAACTTAGCTTTGCCCAAGCCAACTTAAAGCCTGTTGCGAATATGATTACCTCGCACCAGAAAAAAGGTGAAAACTTTACGATGATCAACCTTTTCGAGGCTCAAACAAAAGATGCTAGTAAACGATCAGAAATTCAGGAGATTGTACCTAATGCAACGCTTCTTACCTTAAATAAATCGATGCTTAGAACAGCGAGTAAAACGAAGCCAGAAACTATGACGCTTGTTGTTCCTCGCTTCCAGAAAAAAGACTTAGAAGTACAGCTCGTAAAAGTGGATATCTTTGCTGAGGGTTTCCATATTCGTACAAGTGGTGAAGAGGAATTGATGAATCCAGACTTGGGGGTTCATTATCGTGGAATAATTAAAAATCATACAGGTTCCTTAGCAGCCATTAGTATTTTTGAGGATGAAGTGTCGGGCTTCATCGCTGATGATAAAGGAAATATGGTGCTAGCAAAACTAGAAGGTGATAATCCGACCGACGAACATATTTTATATTATGATAATGAGATGACGGTAAATCCTGAACTTTCTTGCGGAGTAGAAGATGATGCACATCCTTATACCGCAGAGGATTTAACGCCAAATACAACGAAAAATACTGGAGGTTGTATCACCATTTATGTAGAAATTGATTACACCCTATATCAGCAAAAAGGAGCTGGTTCAACCAGTTATATCACAGGACTGTTCAACCAATCTGCTACGCTATATGCTAATGAAGGCGTAAACATAACCATGTCCGATCTTTACCTTTGGACGACACCGAGTCTTTATGACATTGCTACAAATGATTCATATTGGTCGCTGTATCATTTTCAGCGTCTTCAAAATTCATTTACGGCTGATATCGCTCATTTAGTAGGTTATGCTAATAATGGAGGTATGGCAGGGGGCTTTAATGCTTTTTGTAATTCAGATATGGATCAAAGAATGTGTTATAGTGGTATTGGAACGAGCTATAATACCGTGCCAGCCTATTCTTGGTCTGTCATGGTCTTTACGCACGAACTAGGGCACTTATTCGGCAGCCGCCATACCCATGCCTGTGTCTGGAATGGTAATAATACCGCTATTGATGGTTGTGCAGGGTATACAGAAGGAGGTTGTGCGCTTCCTGGGGAACCTTCTGGAGGTGGAACTATGATGAGTTATTGTCATACAACGAGTACGGGGATTAATTTTAACAATGGATTTGGAAGACAACCAGGTACCGTGGTTCGCAATAAGGTGGCAAGTGCTTCTTGCTTGGCTTCAAACTGTAATGGAGATACTCCTACTTGTGATGATGGTGTGCAAAATGGCAATGAAACAGGCGTTGATTGTGGTGGTTCTTGTGCCCCTTGTCCTACAACTTCAGGGGAGTGTTTGACAATGGATCTTGCTTCACAAACCTTTAATAGTTAT
>JAHDHB010000031.1:20889-22764 GCA_020631545.1 Saprospiraceae bacterium
GGTCTAGCTTCGAATCAAGATGCTGGACAAGCTAGTGTGACCAATGGCGAATTGGTACTTACTAATAATGCATGGAAATCCATGAATTTGAATTATACCATAACCTCTTCAACAATTTTAGAGTTTGATTTCAAGTTGACAAAGCTTGGAGAGGTACACGGGATTGGCTTTGACACGGATGGTAATATCTCAGAAAACCAAACGTTTAAACTTGCGGGTACGCAGGCCTTTGGTAATGCTGCTTTTAACTATACGGCTAGTACTGGAACATGGCAAACTTTTACGATACCTGTAGGCCAGTACTTTACAGGGCAATTTAGTCGTCTATTCTTCGTCATGGATCATGATACAGGTGCGCAAGATGGTGATGCTTATTTCCGTAATATAAAGGTAAGTGAAGGGGCTTGTGTTACTTGTGATGATGGTGTACAAAATGGAGATGAAACAGGTGTCGATTGTGGTGGTTCTTGTGCTCCTTGTCCTTTAGCGTGTTCTCTTGATTTGGGGGCTCAGACGTATAATGGCTATGGCAACGGGCAAGATGAAGGTACGGCTACCGTTTCGAATGGTGAATTAAGACTTACGGATAATGCTTGGAAGTCTATTAATTTAAATTATAACGTAACATCGGAGACTGTCCTAGAGTTTGATTTCAAATTAACGAAGATTGGAGAAGTACACGGAATTGCTTTTGATAATGATTATTTTCCTTCTGATAATTTCAGCTTTAAGCTTGCTGGTACACAAGCTTGGGCGAACACAGATTTTACCTATTCGGCTACTCCTGGCACTTGGCAATCCTTTTCCATCCCTGTAGGTCAATATTATACTGGGCAATTCAATCGTCTATGCTTCATTATGGACCATGATGCAGGTGCGAAAGATGGCGATGCTTATTTTTCAAATGTCAGTATTAGAGAGGTGGCTACGCTTGATTTGGGGGCGCAGACGTATAATGGCTATGCCAATGGACAAGACGAAGGTACGGCTACAATTTCAAATGGCGAATTAATGCTTACGGGTAATGCTTGGAAATCAATTAGCATGAATTATGACGTAACCGAAAATACTATCTTAGAATTTGAGTTCAAAAGTACTAAAGAAGGAGAAATACATGGAATTTGTTTTGACAATAACAACACGCTATCAGAAGAATACACTTTCAAGATGATGGGCACACAAGCATGGGCTAATACAGATTTTACTTATACGGCTTCTTCGGGCAATTGGCAATCCTTCTCTATACCTGTAGGAGAGTATTATACTGGACAATTTGATCGCTTATGTTTTATTATGGATCACGATGAAGGTGCTAAAGATGGCAATTCCTACTACCGTAATGTTCGGATCAACGAGGGAAATTGTTCAACTACGACCACGGTACCGATGGAAGGTATGGCGATGCTAACAGCCACAACATCAAATCTTTTGGTATACCCTAATCCAGCACAAGATTTCTTGAATATTTCGCTAGATAAGGAGATAGGAGAAGCGTCTTACGCTGTTATCGATCTTTACGGTAGAGTTCTTTTACAAGAAAATAGGACGATGATGAACAGTACGCTAAATCTAAACAATTTAGCTGCGGGGATGTACTTCTTGCGTGTAGAAAATGAAAGTTTCAAGCAGGTGCAGAAATTTATTATTGAGCGTTAGTAGACTCTTTTTATTTAGCCGCGTGGTCGATAAATATCGTGAGATAGTTAACGATAATTTTTTTGTCAATGTGTTATTTCAAGCGAAAGCGTCGAAAATTATTAGACCATTAAGGTAAACTTATAGGTGTTTATCCCCGGATCCGATTTTATTGGGTTCGGGGATTTTGTTGTGTGCCCAGCATGATTATAAACTAGGTGGTGTAAGTCCACTACACGC
>JAHDHB010000604.1 GCA_020631545.1 Saprospiraceae bacterium
AAACGTACCTTCGTTGTGAACATAAGTAAAATAAATGCAAGCAAAAATCCAACTACTAACCGACCTCTTTACCAAATGGAGTGGTGAAGTTCCTACAGAAATAATACCCCTTCCACGTTCTGGCTCCGACCGTAGGTATTTTCGAATCCTAGGACCTACACGCACGGCCTTAGGAGCCTACAACCCACATTTTGATGAAAATAAAGCTTTTATTTCTTTCTCTAAGCATTTTTGGAATGCTGGTATTCTTGTGCCTCAGGTTTATGCAGAAGATTTGGAACAACATATCTACTTAATACAGGATCTAGGCAATACGACCTTATTGCATTACAAACAAGGTACTCAAGAATCCGACAAACCTACTGAACGCACGCTTGAATATTACAAATTATCCTTAGCACAATTAGCCTTCTTACAAACCAAAGGAAGCCGTGGATTAGATTATAGTCTTTGTTCTCCCAAACAAGCATTTGACAAGCAATCAATGCTTTGGGATTTGAGTTACTTCAAGTATTATTTCTTGAAGTTATCTGGTTTGCCTTTTCACGAACAAGATTTGGAGAATGATTTTCATACTTTAGCTGATTTTTTATTAGAAGCTGACACTGCTTATTTTTTGTTTCGAGATTTTCAAGCTAGAAATATCCTAATCCATAACGAAGAACCTTATTTCATTGATTATCAAGGCGGTCGTAAAGGAGCAAGACAATATGATGTAGCGTCCATACTCTTCCAAGCCAAAGCGAATCTATCACCTTCATTAAGAGAGGAATTGCTTGATTTTTATATAAAAGAAGTCTCAAAGCTAGTAAAAACAGATGCTAAAAAATTTCGCTCCTATTATTATGGATACGTTTTAATACGCTGCTTACAAGTCCTAGGCGCATACGGTTTTAGAGGTCTTTATGAACGCAAAAAACACTTTTTAACAAGTATTCCTTTTGCTTTAAATAATCTTAAGTGGCTTTTGGAAAATACAAAACTTCCTATAGCGCTCCCTACTTTACTTCCCTTGCTAAAAAGGCTCCCTGACACCCCCTCCATTCAAAAAATCATAGCGAAGCCTAAACAATCAAAGAATTTGACTGTTACAATTAGTAGTTTTTCTTACAAAAGAGGAATTCCAACAGATCCATCAGGTAATGGAGGCGGACATGTTTTCGACTGTAGGGCAATACATAACCCAGGTCGATATGCCCCCTATAAACGTCTTACAGGCAGGGATATTCCAGTTATACAATTTCTAAAGACTCGTAGTGAGATTGATAAATTTCTAAGCACGGTATACAACATTGTAGAACGTTCTGTGGAAAATTATATAGAAAGAGATTTCACTCATTTAATGGTCAGCTTTGGCTGTACAGGAGGACAACATCATTCGGTATTTTCAGCGGATTCTCTAGCCAAACACCTTCAGAAAAAGTATGGTGTAAATGTTGTACTCCAACATATTGAGCAAGAAATTAAAAACTGGAACAATTAAAACTAAGAAAAATCCCATAATTTGTCTATATTTAAGTAGTTATAAAAACAAGAGCTCAACTTGAATGTGGGGTTCAATTCTTTTAGCACACTACTTATCAAAGGCTTACAAGACCTCAATAAAACAGCCCCTACAAAACATCATGATTTTTTCACTGATATTATTCTTTCACTAAATTAGACTTATAAAAATGATCTAGCCAATTTTTTAGAGACCAAACTAAGACCATTACTGATATAAACCACAATCAAATGAAAGCTATGATTCTTGCAGCGGGGCTAGGTACCCGATTGCGACCTTTAACTAATGATAAACCCAAAGCTTTAGTAGAAGTTCATGGAAAAACTCTACTTGAAATCGCCATTAGCCGACTTTCTAAAGCTGGATTCCACGAGATTGTAATCAATGTTCATCATTTTGCTGATCAAATTATCGATTTTATTGAATCAAAGGATCGCTTTGGTATACAACTTACGATTTCTGACGAACGCGATAAATTACTAGAAACTGGTGGAGGCATCAAAAAGGCTGCTCCTTTTTTAAATGGAGACAAGGCTTTCCTTGTTTGTAATGTTGATATAATTTCGGATATCGATTTATCCGAAATGTATCATTCTCACCTTCGTTCAGGTGCTTTAGCGACCTTGGCTGTGCGCCAACGTGAAACCTCTAGGTATCTACTCTTTAATCATCACAACAATCTATCAGGCTGGAAAAATACTAAAACAGAGGAAAGCATAATTGTCCGAAATTCTCAGAAAAAGTTTAAGGAATTAGCTTTTAGTGGAATTCACATTATCCAACCTAGTATTTTCAGGTATATGAATCAGGAAGGAAAGTTTTCCATTATTGAGACGTATCTAGATTTAGCGAAAAAACATAAAATCAAGGCTTATAGTCACAATGAAGGCTATTGGTTAGATGTTGGCAAGCCAGAACAGTTGGAAAAAGCTAATGCACTCTTTTCTGCTACACCAAGAATTGTAGATATTTAGTGCCTATAAAAAATAACGTTTTTTAAATAAAATAGCCTGAGGAGTCTTAACTTCTCAGGCTATTTTGATACTAGTGCTTCAAGAACTAAATAAATACTAGGTTTAGGCGAAGTAATTTTTTGATTGTTCAAGGCGGTAAAACCGGAGTTTAGCCGTAGCTAAATGAGGATTTTACCAACGCAGAACAGTCAAAAAAGGACGAGTCTAAGCTAGTAGATATTTAGTTCTTGAAGCACTAGTGTTATGTCAATTTATCTTCGCACACTACACGGCTCCATACCCTTCCATTTCTTCTCCAACAGGGAAGTTTTCTATCCAATCACCATCTTCTTCTTTAGGCCCTAGTACAACAGGGTTTCCTAGATAATCTAGGCGTTTTCCTGGATAAATCGTTGCCTTCCAAAGATGCTTTATTAGGTAATCACAATTGAGATTGGGATGAAGATGAGGTACTAGCAATTTTTCGTGTGCTTCGGGTAAAAGACTCCAATGTAGGCCTGGACGCATGTGATGAATCCCGTGGTAGCCATTATTGCAGGTCCAAAAATTCAACCATTTATTTGTAAAACTTCTTGAATGATTGTAGGGATGAGAGGTATCACAACCATCATGTTGCCAGAAATTCGTACTCACAATGCCCCAAACAGCATAAAAATGTGGGATTAGGATTAAAAGAACCGTCTGAATTGGTGCTATGATCAATAAAATGATCTTTGTTCCAAAAACTAAAGACGCTTCTATTAAATATTGACGAAACCACTTGGGCTTGTGCTTACGCATTTTCTTGATAAAACGCATTTCATCCCTCATAATATCGTTAGATACGGAGAAGAAAAAAAGGAGATGGTTGAGGAAATTACTTCGGTATCTGGCTTTGCTTGGGCGAATAATATCTTTTACGGTCGATAACTCTTTGTGATGACTGAAGTTATGCCCTGGCACAAAAGCACTTACAGGATGGCCATAAGTAAAGGATAGTATAATTTGAAAAATACGGTTCATCCTTTTGCTCTTAAATACAGGCGCATGAATAGTATTATGCACAATGACTGCACAGAAGAAGGCAAAAACGGCATTTAACATCATAACGGGAATTAGTACTCCCCATGTCATCTGTGGGTAGTATATCCAGCTTGTGATGGCTATGGTAAAATAAGTGGCAACAATACCTAAAGTACGACGATCAGCTTTATAGCGTAGCATGAAAACTATTTTCTGGTTTTAACTTCTGAAATTTATATGCTCTACAAAGATACAATTTTTAA
>JAHDHB010000605.1 GCA_020631545.1 Saprospiraceae bacterium
GCAATTAAAGCGATACCGTCCAACCTATTTTGAGCAGCTACCCAATGGGAAATTTCAACTTTTTAGAGATAGTCACACGAATGTCAAAGCATTTTTAAAACAAATAGAAACGCACTACAATCGACTCTATCAAGAAAAAATGCGTCAAGTAGAAATACAACGTCTTCGTCTACAAGAATTGCAAAAACACCAAGCGGAAAAGGCTGAAATAGAAGAACAAAAACGCCTAGCAGAAGAAGCAAAAGAAGAAGCTGAGCGCCTAGAAAATGAACGTAGGATTTTTGTTGAAAACCAGAAAAAAGCTATCGTCCAACGGGCAAAATCCATGGGTTACGAAGTAGAAGAAATACGAAAGAAAAACAAGGTACAGCTCGTCTTAGTGAGGCTATGAGGGGAGTTATTATCTGTGATACTAAAAATAGACCTTATGAATATTGCACATTTACAAACGAATAGCAAAATTTACGGCCCTGGCCATCGCTACGTCATTTGGGTACAAGGTTGTAGTCTTCGCTGCTCAGGTTGTTGGAACAAAGAAATGTGGAGTTTCAAAACTAAAAATGAACGGGCAGTAGCTAACCTTTTAATCGATATTGAAGCACACTCTGAAGAAATCGAAGGTATTACCATCCTAGGCGGCGAGCCACTTGAGCAATTCGAAGAGGTATTAAAACTCTGCAAATCCGTTCACGATAAAAACTTGTCTGTCATGTTGTTCACGGGCTATGAGATGGAAGAGATTCAGCAAGCTAATCAAAGTGAAATCTTGAATTATTTGGATATTTTAATCACGGGGCGGTATGAGGAGACGAAGCGTAATACTAACTTACAATGGATTGGTTCGGAAAATCAGGAAATTCATTTTTTAAGTGATCGATATCAGAATTTTGTAGTAGATGATGGAAATTATGTAGAAATCCATTTAGATAAGGATGGAGGATTCGAAATCTTGGGGTTCCCAGAATTGGGCATTGAATGGATCTGATGGACGAACATTTCAAAATCCCCCAACTATTTTCCCTATCTTCAAACTCAAATTTACAGCCGCATGTAGCATTCAACTGTTGAGTCAACAGCTCAGCTATTTTTTCATTCTAAAAAAACGAACTTATCATGGGATTTTTTGATAAGGTAAAGAAATTTGTAGGCGTTACGGGAGTTAAATTAGATTATACATGGATTGAAGACCCTTTTCCTTTTGGCGACCCGATGATCAAAGCCACCATCCGTGTCAAGGCAGAAAGCGAAGTGACCATCGTTGGTAAAACGGGAACATTTTATGCGCGTCGAGAGGCACGCGAAGGAGGGAAAGAAGAAATTGTACTAGGAAGAGAAAACACCACCGTTGACAATTGTGCTAGTACCCGGCGCAATGGAGAACGGGTTAAAGTCTTTCCAGACAAAATCGAAGCCGGTGGCGAAAGTTCCTATGGTTTTTTTGTTAAAAAAATGGATTTGGCGAAATCACTAGCAAAATGGGGGATCAGAAATCCGCAAATGGCTAGAGATAACGGTGTTCGTTTCTACTTCAAAGGGGAAATCGATGTGAAAGAGACAGGGCTGCTGTTTGACCCTTCTTTAGAGCAGGAAATTATTGTAAAATAATTGCTTCCAAGCTTGGATAGAAAGGGATAATCAACATTTAGATTATCCCTTTTTACATCAGGAAATCAATAGTCTAATCTAAAGACAATACTCAGCGCTCCAATCCGTATGCCCTCGACCTTCCCAGCATTTCCAATTATTTTTCAGCGAAATGACCTTCCATTTATCGTCCTGTTTGGTCAGCTCCATGTGGTATTTTGTGCCCTGTATAGCGTCATCCAGTTGATTATCGTGGATAAGGATGACTTCGATATTCCCGTTGTCCAAAGCTCGCTCTTTTAGCGTAATAAGTTGGTTGCCCTCTTCCCCTTCAACCTCGGCGGGATAGTATATTTTCATGATTTCCTTAGGCGTCAAGGCTTTTTCAATACCAGCGATTTCCGTGTTTATAGCCGAAAAGTCAAGTTTTTCGAACTTGTCATCTGCTGTCCTTGCCTTTTCTGTATTTTGAGCATTCCTTTTTAACGGTTCTTCATTTATACTCGTCTCTTGGGCTTCAATTTCAGGAGAAGTCATAGATTGATGGGGAGAATTTTTTGTGCCACAAGCACAAAACGCTAGAAATAAAAGTAATGTAAAAGTAAGTTTCATGGTTTACTTGAAAATTTCGATTTCCAAAAATGGTTAGACGCTAAAAATACGAGATTCCAGAAGACATTCCTACTTTTTATGGAAAAGTAGAAAAAGCATGCTCCTAAGCACCAGAATAATTTTTCATTTCTATCTTGAAAAACCGAATTTTATGTGAAATTTGCAAATTTTATCAAAAAAATCTAATTATTTCCTTTATTAATCGCACAATATTTTTTCAATAATTTATTTTTTTATTAGTTGATTTTTTATGCACAATAAATCATTAAAGCTTGCTAATCAACTCACTATGTTGGTTGTTTTTCTTTCTGAACCATCAGAGAATCTAACAGTTATGGAGTAAATGGTTATATGTATCTTCAAAAAAACTTAATTATCAATAAATTAAGCAAAATTCCAAATTATTAGTTTATCTTTGCTTTAAGTTAGCATAACATTATTGTACTACGCCAACTTACATTCTTTTTTATTTTAAACTTTTTTTATGAACATCTTTGTAGCAAAGTTAAACTTTGACACGCGCGAGTCCGAATTGCAGAGCGCTTTCGAAGAATACGGGAGTGTTGATTCTGTTAAAATCATCATGGACAAATTTACTGGTAGATCAAAAGGCTTCGGCTTTGTTGAAATGCCTGACGACGACGAAGGTAGAAATGCTATCGACGGTTTGAATGATACTGAATTAGACGGCAGAACTATTGTCGTTAAAAAAGCAGAACCAAGAGAGCGTAGAGATAATAATCGCGGTGGCGGTGGCGGTGGTCGTGGTGGCTACGGCGGCGGCGGCGGTGGCAGAAGATACTAGAAGCTATTCTAGTCCTTTTGTTAGTTAATGGAAGCCTTTGTGTTTGATACACAGAGGCTTCCATTTTTTTTTAGCAAGACTGAACGGAATATCGGTTCTGTTTGTTATATTCATACCCAGATTTACAATACTAAGTTCAATTTGACGGCATTTTCCTTTGCAAATTGATTTTTGATGAAAATACAATAAATTTTCCCCAAGTAATATGACCGATATGAAACAGTATGACAACGAAATTCCAACACTAGAACACCCCATTTTACTCTTTGATGGAGTTTGTAATTTCTGTGATAACTATGTCCAATTCCTCATCAAACATGACAAAAAAGGAACTTATCGTTTTGCGCCTATTCAATCGCCTATAGGCCAGCGTTTACTCCAACAAAATAACTTTCCTACCGACAAAATCTCCACCGTCGTTCTACTAGAAGGAGGGAAGCTATATACCAAATCAACCGTAGGGCTTAGAATCTTCAAAGAGCTCGGAGGCCTTTGGTCCCTACTCTATCCCTTCATTCTTATTCCCAAACCAATTCGAGATATAGTCTACGATTTCCTAGCCAAAAATCGATACAAGTGGTTTGGAGAAAAGGAGGCCTGTATGATTCCTCCCCCAGAAGTTCGTTCTAGATTTTTAGAATAATTCTATTTTGGGCAGCTAATCCCGCTATCCGTTTGTATGTGGCACTGTTTCAGGCGGTTCAGCATAAGCGTGTGGCCGTCTTCCTAAACGTCAGCCA
>JAHDHB010000606.1 GCA_020631545.1 Saprospiraceae bacterium
ACTATGTGTCTATGTGTCTTTGTGGCAATTTTTTACGCCAAAATCCCGATAGCTAATGGCGTAGCCGTCTTATGTTCTTTGTGGCAATTTTCTCCAACAACCAAGGCAATTCCCGCATAGGTCTTAGCCCCAGAATATAAGTACGCAGATCCCCCACACGAGAAGCCTTCCCCAAGCGTTTTTGCGTAAGCTGTTTCAGCGCTTTAGCGAAATTCAGTGCAGAGAGGCGGAAGTTATCCGAAATCTGTGCTTCCTTACGGGAAATGTAAGGGCGAAAAGCCTCTACTCTTGCCAAGAAGAAATCCGAGCCTTTAGGCGTCCATTGCTCATACCCTGCCTTTAATTCAAGGATACGAAAGAGAATTTCATCTTCATCCGTCAACTCGAATTCTTTATGAGGAGCGATGTATTGGCGGAGCCATTCCTGTTGCTTCGTAAAATCCCCTTTCGCCCCATACAAGGAGGCCCAAGTATAAATTTCAATCAATGAACGATCTAGTTTACTCGTTTTAGGCAGGTACGACAAGATAAAATCTGCTGTCCAATCAAAAGCTTTCACCTCAATTCCAATTTTGACCATGAGGTGAAAACTAAGCTTCGAAATCAATCCTTCTACCATCATCAGTTTTTCCTCCACAATCATTTTTGCCAATTCAAATCGGTGTGCAAGGTACTGCATTCGTCCTTCTTGGATATTCCACAAACAAAAGTTGATCCCTCCGATCAAGAGTTGTCGATTTTCTTCTAGCGCAATGCGACTTCGATGTGCTTTAAAGTAAGGCAGAAACTCCTGAAAAGCAGTATGAGCCTCTAAGTTGCGCATCATCAATAACAATAAATAATACAAATGGACTAAAGGAACGTCTGTTCGAGGATGCGCCTTAAGATAAGCTAGTAGCTCATCTTCCATATGAAAATCATAAGTTTCCTTCTTGATGTACAAGCGATTGCGCATAGTCACCAATAGTTTTAGCTTATGAATAAAATAGCTGATATCCAAGAGGTCAATCGCCTTTTGCAAAGAATCCGTAAAAGCACGATTCTCCAAGAACAAAACCCCTTGATAAACAATGTCTTCATGCTGGTAAGCATAGTCATAATACAAGGAGCTATGACGTTCACATTCATCTAAAGCTTTATCATTTTTATTCAGCACTTTTAGAGCCATCTCCTTCAATCTCCGCTTGAGCAAAGCCATAGAAAGTGTATTATTAAACAAGAATTCATTTTGTCTAAACGCCTCAATCGCAACAAACTCCTTAGCTAATTGCGTCAATTCTGAAACCCAAACTCGGTAATTTTTGTCCTTGTAAGTTTGTCCAGGTCGGATTTTTTTAAAAACAAACTCATCCTTCACCTCATATTTAGGATGAAAAGTGCGTACAGTTTTCCACAGCACTATATTACTCTTCTTTCCTCGTTCCCGTACATAAGCCGTAAAGTCTCTGATTTCTTGCTTATTAAAAGTTACCAGTAAGTCCGTAATCTTACGCTTGTTAAATGCACTCATGCGATTTATAGTTATGTTTTTTGACGATTGAGCACGCAAAATACACATTTACAAGTAATGTTAGCAGATAATTTCAAATTTCTCTGCTAACTCCCCGTCCTATTCGCCCCACATCCTAATCCAATTGAATCCAAGAAACGAAATGGGGTAAACGAGGCAAACCAAACAGGGTAAACGAACCAAACGGGGCAAGGGGTTAAAACCCAATTGCTTTAGCATCTCGAAGGCTATCGCCTTCCCTAGCGAAACCATTGCTCAACCTACACCAATTTCTCCCTGCGGTCAAGCTTAGCAGTACTTTTGGGTTTTAGAGTCGCTTCCAAAAGCCCCAATCGATAACTTTTTTGATAACAAATTCCATCAATTACCTACTGTTGTTTTTTGTTTAATAGCTTGATTATGTGTGAGTAAATGTTTTGTCTACACTCTGCACCTTTTTATCTTAGGATAACAAATCTAAAAATCCGAACTACCCTATTTTGGGATATGGGTAAATTTGTGATGTTCTTTGTGGAGGAATTATTATTACCTTGAAGCTACTCGACGTTGATTCTTTTAACATTTAATAACCGCCATTATGAAAAACATTCGATTAGATTATTTTGTCACTGTATTTAGTGTATTTTGTATTCCAATAATTTTGTTTTCACAACTTTCTCTTAAGAAAGACGTGAAACAACTGGATGCTGTTGGTCGTAGTTCTGTAGATGAGATAATTACTAGGAATGAGATATTATCTCAAATTCCGATTTCTTTTACAAAAAATCATCCCATTGATAGAAAATCTAGCGAAGTTAGTGCGAAGCCAATCTTAATAAAAGCATTTGCTACTAGTTGTATGGAGATGGAACCCTTTTGCTCAGACTCAGACGTCTCTTTTGCTGTTAGCTCCGATGCCTCTGGTGCAGGTAATGGGCTTCAAGCCGCTACCACTGATCCTGGCAATGATTATGGCTGTTTGGTGAATCAACTTAATCCTGTATGGTATTACATGGAAGTAAGTACTTCTGGTGATATTATGATCTCATTAACAAACTCTAATGCAGTAGATATTGATTTTATTGCTTGGGGACCTTATCCTAGTTTAGCAACGGCTCAATCTACTTGTGGAAGCCATAGTACCATTGTGGATTGTAGCTACGATCCTGCTGCTTCTGAACAGGTAGATATTTCTGGTGCTGTTGCGGGGCAGGTATACGTGCTCCTCATTACTAACTATGAGAATGTTCCAACTGCTATTAGTGCAGTGCAGACCTCTGTAAGTACAGGAGCTACAGATTGTACAATTGTACCTCCTCCTGGTTCTTCTCCTTGTTCCTGTATAAATGCCAATAGTTGTGATGGGCAAGTATTGGCTGATCAAACAACGGCAGTTACCGCTTTTAATGCTGCTTCGAGTCCTGCTTCATCAGGGTGTTTTGATTTAACCTCTGAAAATATACCAGCAGATGATGGAACTACCTACGAATTCTGCTATCAATATACACATACAAGTATAGAACCAACCTTTGCTGTTAATAGAACTGTATACTTTCAATCTGCTGTGAATTCTGGATGTACTCAAAGCTCTTTTTTAGGTTTGGAGGTATATCAATCTGGAGCTTGTGGTATTGAAGAGCCTGCTATTGCCGTGACAACGGATAACTGGCCTGTTTTTTCTGCTATAACAGGTGATGTATACGAAATTTGTATTACTGCTACAGGAAATATAGCTAATTGTGCAGGGGCAACGATAAGTGGCGTTTGTTCTTTCGTTCACCCCCATACGATTGATTGCCCTCGTTTTGGAGGAGATGTTCAAGGAAACACTAATATTAATCTTTGCTTTGATAACGGAGGAAATTCTGCTACGCTTACAACCATCAACTCTATAACGGATGCTACCTATCCTGATATTGTTTGGGGAATTTGGGTTTTAGATGATCCATTGGGTAGTGCTCCGGTAGCTGCAGGAGGCCTTCCTCCAGATCAAAATCCAATTGGGGATCCTAACTTTGCAGGGGTTTTGGGGACTTCTGGTACTTCTGTTGTTGTGCCTAATTATGCCGATGGAGCAACGTATTATTTTGCGCCATTTGTTGCCAATTCGGCAACGCTATTGTTAGATCCTTTCTGTACTGGCCTCGCGCCAGGTTATACCATCTATATGAATCCTCCGATTTTTGCTTCAGCTACTGGAGTGAATTGTGATTTTACGGTTGCTTTTTCTGGCGGTTATCCTTCTG
>JAHDHB010000032.1 GCA_020631545.1 Saprospiraceae bacterium
TCTCATATTCAATATATTGTGCATTAAATAATTCAAGTAGAAAGCAAAAGACATGGAGCATAAAAAAACTAGTAAAAAATAAACTAAAGTTGAATTTCAACCCTTTACCTAATTTGTAAGTATGAAGCTACTCCAAAAAAGCTCTTCTTCAAAAAATGATGTAATATTTAATAAATATGATGTTTATTGTTTGCTAGCAAACAATAATTTACGCTATGATGGTTTCATACATCATAAATCATATTTTTTGATTAATTCCTACTTTTTGGAGCAAACTCAAGTATGGTAGAGTCTTGTTTGGGCAACTCTTGTTTTTTCGTTTTACGATTTCGTTTACGATCCGTCGCCTTTTTTCTCAAAGATTCTAAAAACTCAGAAAACGTATCAAATTGTCGTCGATAGGCCATTCCTATACCCGTTCTAATATTGTTGTAAGATTCTCCGAACTGAGAGCGATTATACGCCCGAACTTTATAACGACCATCCGCAGTTAGAAGATACTCAATGGCAAAATCACCCGCAAAATAAGCTCCAGATTCAGGGTTAGTACTAGAATTCGACGAGGTAATATCAAAATTGCCACCGATGCCTACGGTAAGCCGATCATTTAGGAATCGATTTTTCAAGCCTAGCTGTACTTGGTTACTTGTCTCGTATTGATTTTCTAAATCCGATGCCTCTCCTAGCTGACTAATTCGATAACCGATGTCAAAATCAATACTAGAAATAACTTTTCCTTCTCCCACTACATCTGAAAGCAAGGAATTAACATACAGCGATAACTGATTTGTTATCAACTCACTAAGTGTATTTATACCAAATAAGGTTCCAGCAGTAGGGGTTGTATTTATTTCTGTGGGCGGTAAAAAATTACCAAGAACAATCAAAGCAAATACTTGTCGATTTAATTCATTGTTGTTCCCTTTTATAGAGTTCAATTTACTGTTAATATAACTCTTCAATTCCGTATCTACCGAAGGAAATTCAATATCAAAATTAATAGCTGGTTTAAGCAATTCCCCTTGTAAATTCATCGTTAAGGTAACCTCAGTAGTGTTTCTAGACTTGGTATACACCTCAGAATCTACGTTCTCTCCTGTGAGGTATTCTAAAATGAAATTGTATGGAGGTACGCGCAAACCTGAATAGAAAGCGTCAAAGTCGATTTGTGCATTATAAGGATCTCCAGACCACTTAATCGTTCCCCCCGGCTTAACTTCGAAAGGCTTGTTTATGAAATTCTGGTAGGTAAACAAATACTCTCCAGCCTCAATCTCATAATCACCATTGATGGTAAAACCTCCCGTTCTAGTCACATTAATCTGGATATTTCCAGTTCCATTTCCTTGTACTATATCCCCAGCTTGCTCATCAAAAATCAAGTTAATTTTAGCTTGAGGTGTGATATTCAAATTCATATCTACATTAACCCCGCGAATATCCGTCTTATTCGCTACTTTGATAACTTTCGTTGTATCGCGTTTTCTGAATTCGATAAAACTTACTTCGGTAGCACTCTGACTGCTTGTACTTAAAGGGATGGTCAATTCCGTATTCTCACTCGAAGTGGCTTCTAATTTGATGTTAATTTGGGTAAAAGGGCCATTAAAATGAGCCTTAGCCGCGCCAAAAGCCTGACCATAATAGTCGGGATTGTCCTTTTTTTCCGTATTTAGCAATAGAAATTGATCAGATTCCAACCGCACATCTAAGCCAAAATTCCTGAATTTCTGATGAACAATAGCTCCTTTTATTGTCGCTATATTACCAAAATCATCACGAGCTGTATTTCCTGATAAATCAAAACCATAATTCGAAACTTTAGAGGTAACATCATCTAGGAAATATCGTGTTTGAAGGTAATCAACAGTGACAGAAGTTTCATACATATGAATTTCTCCTTCTATATTAGGATCTTTGGGTGTTCCAAATAAGCGTATATCCGCATCAAATTTACCAATAGGGTCTGAAATTTCTCGACTCAAAAAATACTCGGCAAAGGCAACTGAATATTTTGTAGCAACAATATTAAAATCAAAATAATTGACCTTTTGAGGATCCGTTGTAGCATAAGGCGGAATAAATTGTCCTGTAGCTTCAATCGTTCTTTTCCCATCAATTAACTTCACCACTGCCTCAACAGGCTCTTTAAGCTGAGGACTTTCCGCCTTAACGGTCACGACGCCCCATTCATCGCCATTCAATAAAAAAGGAGCTATTCTAGCTTTTAACTGAATATCCTTCATTCCATAAATGTCCCCTACTTCTAGCGCAGCAAATGCCCTTCCCTCAATGATCAAATCCCGAATATAGACCAAGTCGTTAATCAGTCCTAAATCAATATTATCTAAAGAAAGAAGCAAGCCTTTTTCTCCTACACTATTCAGCGAAATCCGCTCATTTTTGTGGTTAAGGACAACATTTTTAGTTTGAACAAGGTTTTTCGCAAAGCGGACATAATTATCGCCTGATATATCCCAAGTATTTTCAAAAATTTGGAGGTCAGAAGGTAACAGGCTGAGTTGAAAATAATCCTTGGTAGGAAACAAAATCCCATTGATATTTACATTCTTAACTTCCTTGGTTATCTGCGCTACATCGAGCTCAAACCCTAGGGTATCATTTGCTAAATTTCCTTCTAATTTAATGGGAGGAAGTTTTAAGCTATCCGTAATATGAATATGATCTACGGTCAGAATAATATCTCCACGACTATTTTTATTGCTCGTAATCAAGTTGATGTCTCCAAATTCAGTATTTTGGACAACGAGTTTCGGTACATTTCCATTCAAGATTAAAGTATTTTTACTTGAACTGAAATTCCCATAAATTTTAGCATCTTGAATCTCTTGGAGATTTTTAACGAACAATTCCGTTAGGTTTTTCGTTTTCCGTACATCAATATCAAAGGTAAACTCTTGATTTTTAGGCGTAATAGGTTTTTTATTGACGACATAAGTTGCTCCTGTCCAAATCGTATCATTCACAAACATAAAGCTCTGAATTTGAGCTTTTGTGGCCCAATTCGGATAATTTACTTCTACAAATCGGGCTATAGAATTAGGTAGTTGCAGTAAGTCAAATTCTCCTTCAATACTAGCAGTTAAAATCTCAGATTGTAATTCTAATCGTTTTCGTGGAAAATCAAGTAAAGACGACCTTAAGGAAAGGGAATCAACTTGGTATCGGATACTATCTTTTTGAATAGATAAACCATAAGCAGAAGCCATTCCCGCAAAATTATCTAAATTATTCCCTGTGAAATTTAAGCTAGCATCACCAGAAAAAGAGAGATTCTGCTTGGAGAGATTCAAGGGAAGAAGATTCAATTCTTTTATGGATGCTTCCAAATCAAACACTGGAAGACTATCATTAAAATCAACTTTTCCATCAAAGGTAAGTCGAAGATTTTCTTCATCTATAGCAAGTTTTCCAGCAAATTTCTTCTGCTCGAACTCTCCATCTATTATTATATTTTCGTGGACATAATCCTTGAATCCAAAGCTTAGAATTTCTCCATCAATATTCACCGCAACGGTATTTGCTGTTACTCCTTTTCCATTCAACTTCGCTTTAAAGTTAGCGATGCCTAGTAATGGGCTACCCGACCAAGTCCCTGCATCGAAATCTTTCACGGCCAAATTTCCTGAGTATACGGCTTTCTCAAGACCTTCTTTTAATTGTATTTGGAGGTCAGATTCTACCTTTCCCAAATCAGTAATTAAGGCGCCTTCTGCTACAAAATCCTTATAAAACCCTGTAAATGTACCATTAAACTTGAGTTTCCCTAGTTTAGAAAAATTGGGTGGTGTTTTTGCATTGGGCACAAGACGTTCAATCTCACTAATGCTGGTGTTCAATTGTTCAATTTTGACATCCAAAAAAGTTAAGGCAGGATCGGTCAAATCTCTAGTTCTAAAATCGCCTCTAAGTACCGTAGCCCGATTATGAATCGCAATAGTAATCCCCTTCCCTTTTAACTTGTTGATTTGTCCTTTGAACATTCCATCTAACTCTACAACATCATCTATTCTTTGTCGTACAAATGCGGATTTTTTTAGTTTTGGCGCGAAATAGAGTATGTCTTTTAAGGCGACTTGTGTTTCATTAAACCTAGCATCTAATTTTACCTTATCTACAAATTCTAAAAAGTCAGCATATTCGCGATATTTCAAGATTAGCGTATCTCCAATATGGCTATGCTCCGTTCTCAAATCAATATCATGGATTCGAACCATTTTAGAATTGACGAAAGTTTTCCCCTTCATTTTGTCCAACAAAAAACCACTTTTTTCCTTGGCTGTCAAACTTTTAACATCGCCAGAAAAATCGCCATCCTTCATCAAAAAATCATCAATATCGAAGGCAATATCCCGTACTTTTACATGAGGGAAGTCGATACCATCTAGTTCTGATGCTACTTTACGAAAGTCATCAAAAGCAAAATAACCATTCTTTAACTTTACCGAATGAATTGCCAAAGTAAATCCCTTTTTCAAGGAATCTACTTTTGGTTTCTTAACGGTGGGACTTTCTTCTGTGGTGGAAATTAATTTTGCATCTCTTCGTTTAATGTATCGAAAATCAAACTGATCGAACGCTGCATACTTTGCATCAATTAATACTGAATCTTGTGCAATTTCATTTAAACCGATTTTCCCATCTCCTAGAAAAAAGTTAAACTTTTCTCCTTTTATTTCATCATCTAGAATAAATCGAACATCATTTATAGACAACAGTTCCACGCCCAACAACCAATGTCTAGAAGTTTTTTCAGGAGCTTGTTCGTCTGTTTTAGGCGCGAAATAATCAACGATGAATTGAAAATTAAATGTTCCTTCCTCTTCCGACCGTTTTAAATTGACTTGTGCATTTTCTAACGTTAAAGCTTCTACCAATAATTCGCTCTTTAACAAGGAAAAAGCAATAATATCCGCACTTAAGGATTCCGCATAAAGCAAGGTGTCTTGAGCTTGATCTTGAATAAACACACCATTAAGAACGAATTCATCAAAGAAATCCAAAGCAACCTCATCGATTTTTACTTGAACTCCGAGTTGATTGGAAAGCCACGTTGTTGTTGTATTGACTAGATAATTTTGAACGGAGGGAAGTCGAATGAGAAAACTAACCAAGAGAAAAAGCCCCAATGCAAATATAACGAGCTTAAAGAGCATTCCTCGAAGTCTCTTCCCAAAACTTTTTTTAGTCTTGACGGGTTTAGAGCTGTTTTGCTCTAATTTTATATTTTCTTCTGATTTTTTGATAATCAAACTGTTTTGGTAGAAGATAGAAAAAATTGTGTATTGGAAATCACCAACATTCTAAATAGTTTTTCTATACGCTACAAAGTTTTGCCAAGAGTTCGCGCTTCGGTTGCTAAATCCTTAAAATTTAATTGATTTCGAAATGATGCGAATAGGGCAAAAATACGTAATAATTAATGCATCGGTTAACGATGTCAAAAAAATAACGTTTTATTTAAAAGGAACGAGGTCGCAGATGTATTTACTTGGAATAAAAAAGCGTGTTTCATTCCAAGTAGGAACAAAACACGCTTTATACCACATGTTTAATTAAAAGTAATTAAACACGATGTCCTTAATTTTTCAGTAATTGAATCCAGTAAGCCAAGACCACAGCACTGAGTAAAGTTCCGATTACATCTAATGGTGTAATGAAACCATAAACGGCAATGACAACGATAAAGACTAAAACAGAAAGTACTAACAAAGAAATTAAAGCTTGGTGGAAAAGTTTTCCATTGAAGGTAATTTCTACATCCTCTGGTACACTTCCTGTAGAAGCCATTGCTAGCCTTGGTTGTATTTTAATAATGTAACGCGTACAGAAGCTTAGCATCAATAAGGCTAGTAGAATCAATCCCCACTCCGAAAGTGTTGGAATTTCGGTACCGATATTTAGTACAACTACTGCATTATCACAAACTTGTGGAGTGCCATTATCACAGACTTGATAAGCAAAGCTATCTTGACCTGCAAATCCTGTATTCGGCGTATACATTAAGCCACCATTAGGCATCAAATTCAAGGTACCTTCCGTTGGGCTCGCTATTAGAGAAACCGTTTCTCCTCCAACTATACCTATATCATTCGAAAGAACGTTGGTCGATAGTACTTCGTCTAATGGACTAGAGAACGAATCATCTACAGCATCTAGTGCTGGTGCTGTAACAGCTACGGTGACCGTTGCAGAAGAACAAGCACCATCTGCATCACAAATTTGGTAGGTAAAATTATCCGAACCGGAAAAACCTGCTGCGGGTGTGTAGGTCACAGTACAAGAAGGTGCAGCACCTACAGCAGCCGTTCCGTTGGTTGCTTGAGAAGTAATACTTACATTACAAGGTGCTAAAGTGGCATCTTCTGCATCAGCATCATTAGCAAGAACATCCACCACTACAGGCGTTTCATAAGGTGTTGTTGCATTATCTGCTTGTGCTGTAGGTGGCGTATTTACGAGGATGACGGTTAAAGTCACAACTCCTTGATCGCAAAGACCTCCTGCATCACATATTTCGTATTCAAAACTATCTGTTCCTGCGTATCCAGCATTCGGTGTATAGGTCAAAAGGCAAGCAGGAGCAGCACCAAGCACCACATTACCATTGGCAGGTGCAGAGGAAATCGTTACACTACAAGGATCCAAGGTTCCTTCTGCATCGCTATCATTCCCTACTACGTTCAGCATTGCGGGCGTGTCTTGATTGGTATTTCCTGTGTCATCGGTTACTACCGGTGCTGTATTAGGATCTGCTGTGACCGTTATATCTACTTGAGCAGTACTACATCCTCCATTAGCATCACAAACGGAGTATACAAATTGATCTGGACCAGCATATCCAGCATTTGGTGTATAAATCAATGCACAACCAGGGGCTGGGCCTTGAGAAATTGCACCGTTACTTGGCCCAGTGGCTACCGTTACATTACAAGGATTTAAGGTACCATCTTCTACATCAGAATCATTGGCCACGACATCAATACTTCCTGGTGTTTCAAATGCCGTTGAAACAGACTCTCCTTGCGCTACTGGCAAGTCATTGACTGGTGCAACTGTTATGTTTACACTGGCATTATCACAAATCCCCTCCGTATCACAAACTTCATAAGTAAAAGTATCAATACCATTAAAATCTGGATTAGGCGTATAAGTCAATTCACATGCTGGCGCAGCACCAATAGAGACTGTACCATTTGCAGGTGCAATTTGAACTGTTACATCACAAGGATCTAAGGTAATATCAGCAGATGAATCATTCGATACGACATCCACAACGACGGGGGTATCTTCTGTTGTAAAATCTGCATCGTCAACTGCGCCCCAAGGTTCCGTAATATCTATAACATCAACAGCAACACTAGCTTGAGCACAAGCCCCACCACTATCACAAATTTGATACGTGAAGCTATCTGCACCAGAAAATCCAGCATTAGGAGTATAAGTCAAGGCACAAGTTGGTGCTGCACCAATAGTTACCGAACCATTTGCAGGTTGGTTCGTAATGGTTACATCACAAGGAGAAAGTGTATTATCCTCTAGGTCAGAATCATTGGCCAAGACGTCTATTGTTCCTGGCACATCTTCATTAGTGCTGGCTGTATCGTCATTTGCTACGGGAAGATCATTAACAGGAGCTACAGCCACTGAAACGCTTCCTGTACTACAAGCACCACCGCTATCACAAACTTGATAGACAAAGGAATCTGCACCAGAAAAATCAGCATTAGGAACATAGGTTACTTCACAGGCTGGTGCTGCACCAATGGATGCTGTACCATTCGCAGGTTGTGTTGCGATAACAACGGCACAAGGATCTAATGCACCATCATCATCACTATCATTGGCTAATACATCAATGGTAGTAGGCGTATCTTCCGTTGCATTTCCATTATCATTTTGTACAACTGGCGCATCATTCGATGCTGCAATTGAAATATTTACGGCTGCGGTACTACAAGCACCACCACCATCACAGACCTCATATATGAAAGAGTCTAGCCCAGCGTAATTCGCATCTGGAGTATAGGTAATTTCACAAGCAGGAGCCGCACTAGTCGTAATCGTACCATTGGCTGGTTGGTTGGTAATCGTTACAGCACAAGGGTCTAACGGACCTTCTGCATCAGAATCGTTGCCCAATACATTTATGGCTGTTGGTGTATCTTCTATGACGGAAGGATTATCCGCTTGTGCAAATGGCGCATCATTAACTGCTGATATAGTAACATTGACAGCGGCAGTGCCACAAACTCCTCCACTATCACAAACCTGATAGATAAAAGAGTCAATGCCAGCAAAGTCAGCATCTGGTGTATAGGTCAAAACACAGCTAGGCGCTGTACCTATGGACAAGGTACCATTAGTTGGTTGATTTGTAATTGTTACATTACAAGGGTCTAAAGCACCTTCAACGTCATTGTCATTCGCCAATACATCGATCCCTGTAGGCGTATCTTCTACGACGGTAGGATTATCCGCTTGTACGAAAGGCGGATCATTAACTGCGTTAACCGTAATATTGACTGCTGCTGTGCCACATTCTCCTCCATCATCACAAGCTTGATAGATGAAAGAATCAAAACCCGTATAATCAGGATCCGGCGTATAAGTCAAAGCACAACCGGGTGCTGCACCAATGGTCACTGCACCATTTGCAGGCTGATTAGCCACACTTACAGTACAAGCATCCAATGTGCCATCAGGATCACTATCATTTGATAAAACATCAATTACTTGTGCTATATCCTCACTTACCGTAGAATTATCATTTTGGATAAATGGAGCATCATTGACAGCCGTAACCGTAATCGCAACCACAGCAGTTCCACAACCACCGTCAGTATCACATACTTGGTAAACAAAAGAATCAGGCCCGCTATATTCTGCGTTGGGTGTGTAAATAACATCACAGAGCGGAACAGCGCCAATGGTAATCGAACCGTTTGCAGGCTGAACAAGGATAGATGCGGAGCAATTATCTAAAGTTCCATCTTCTAGATCACTGTCATTATCTGCTACTAAGATAGAGATTGGCGTATCTTCTAGTACAGTTTCAGTGTCTCCTACAACGACTGGTAAATCATTGATAGATTGAACAGTAATACTAGCCGAAGCGGAGGAACATAAGCCTTCTGAATCGCAAATTTCATAAGAGAACCCATCCGTTCCATTATAATTGGCATTTGGGGTATAGGTGATGGTACAAGGAGTCGCAGGATCAATAGAAAGCGTTCCATTTGTCGGTTGAGTGGTAATGGTTACATCACAAAGTGACAAAGTACCATCTTCTGCGTCAGAATCATTAGCTGCTACATCTGTGGCAACTGCGACATCTTCATTAGTGGTAAAAGTATCTGGAGTTGCTGATGGAGCTGTATTGACAACCGTTTGGATACAACTAAAATCGTCAACGGTGATTCGTGTACCTGGAAACCCAGTACAGTCTTCAAGTACTAGCCCAGCACAAGCGCCAAAAGGTCCGCATCCTGTATAGGTTTGTTGGCGGAATAAAGCATCCGTTTCAAAGCATACATCTGCGGAGTTGCCAGAACCACCAGACAAATAGGTTACTTTTAGTCTGAATAACTTCTGAGCAGTAGTGTTAACATCTTGATTGATACAAGCATCGGCAACGTTTTGTTGCCAAGCAATACTGAATCGCTCAGGCGTATTATCTGCAAAATTGGGATATTCATAGGCGTAAAGAATGCCAAAACCAGCATCTTTTAAACCAAGCAAGGAACCCACCGTATCTATCGAAATTTTTGCATTCGTAACAAGGTTTGTCCCAAAAGCGGCAGTATTAAAGTTAAAGTATAACTGCCCTGAAGACATTTTAAATGCACCAGGTGCAGTAATCGACGAAATGTTTACGTCAACTTCATAAATGGAATCCGTTCCATTAAAGGTTTGGCTAGGATTGTCTAGTTCAAAAATAACATCTTGCCCTTGTACCCAAGTAGCAAAACACAGACAAACCAACCAGAATAAAATTCGGGAGGATGTGAGGAATTTCATGGAGGTAAAATTAGTGATAACAAAAATATAATTCAAATACTTTCAACACGCAGCAAAACTAAAGTGAGGAACAGTTCTCTAAATGCTGAAAGTAATTAATTCATACACATAAAACAGCTATTATCAAAGTAAATGGTTTTAACGAGATAGACAATAAGGATACAGATTACATTTAAACTTGATTATTTTGTCTTTCCAATTAAATCCAAAATTAAGGAACAGTGACAATACAAACAAAGTCCACATTAAAAAAATGTGAAACATTAAGAAAAAACAACACGTCGGGCAAAAGAGTGATTACCATTTCTACTATGTGTACATAATCTGTCGACAAGAATTCGTAGGCGATGAATATGATCTTGCTAGAATAATGTGTGCGAATTTAAAAAGATGTAGCATATTTTTATAGTAATCTTCATAAATTTTTAATTTACAATAGTAAAACGCAGATAAAAAAAGAATGATTTCTATATAGCAAAAACATCTATAGCCTTCCAATCCTTTGCCTATAAAGTGCTTCTAAATTGAGTAGCTTGATATGTTAAAAACCAACTGCCTTGATCTTTAACACTTAAAAATTGTCTTAATATGTCAAAAAGAAAAAATATCGGTAAGGTTTGGGATGCCTTTTGGTATTCGTCCTAATTTCTATTGAAAACACTAGCGCATTTTTATATTGAATATTCAAACAAAATACACTCTATTAAATCTTCAAAAATGAAATCGAAAAAACAAGTATAACCAAAGAACGATAAACGCCATTTTATAACGCCTAGCTTACATAACAATTTAGTGGGTGAGGGTCTTCTAGAAGACCATACTTAACTGGTGGTTAAAAGCTTCAATTTTAACAGCTCTCAACTCGCCTTTTAATACAAAGTGGAGGTATAATCCTACAAGTTTAGGAAAGCATTGTTCTAGAAAAAATAATCTTGCCGCATAATTCGTTAGATTAATTCTTCCTTTTTTATCCTTTTGAAAGTCTTTGACATTCAAAATAACAGCGATCCCTTCGGGGGTTTCTACGAGCCAATCCAAGGTATCCTCAAATAATCTTTTATTGATTATGGTAGAAACTGGAAAGACGGAATGTATATCTTCTACGTTAAGTAACTCATTTAGTTGCCTAAAGAAGGCATCAGATTGCCTAATAATTTCATTTGGTCTTATCTGATCTTCAATTCCATGCCGTTGGAGGATAGCTTCTGCCCATTCAATACGGTCTACTTCGGGCAGTAAATAATTTTCTGCTCTAAAGAAATCATGAAGAGCGCCTACGATTAACACCTCATTAGCATCTTCTTTAAAGCTAAGAGGCTCGGAATAAAAATACTCAGATAAAGTGTGTATCTTAATTTTTTTTGCGATGGTTTTACTTTCTTTCTCTATATCAATGTGATAATAATCATGGCCAATTTGGCCTACCCTATCATCAAAATAGGTTGAAGAATTTTCCGATAGCGCTATTCTAGTGAAGTTTTTAGGATAATGAAAAGAAATCGTTTCTAATGGAATATTTTTTCCATTCCAAACCCAAGGAGAACTAGGATTTTCCGGAATAAGTACATCTGGTTTTTCATTTCCTCCATTGCATACTCGATTTAGCCATTTGGGAGCGGCATTTTTTGTAGGGAAAATCAAGTAGTCCCTAGCACGAGTAAGCCCTACATATAACAAGCGAATTTCTTCTTTCATTGCTTTTTCTGTAGCTATTTTTTTTGTGGAACTTTGTGATAGCTTAGCTTCTAATTCCGTATTTTTCCCTTGATCGGCATAAGGATTCACCCAATACCTTAACCATCTATTGGCTAAAGGTTTGCTCAAATCGATGGTAGATGATTCTTGAACAATAGACGTCCCCCAAACACTATCTCGAAGTGTCCCTTCTAAACCATAACAAATTACGATAGGCCATTCTAATCCCTTACTACGATGGTAAGTCAGAACATTCACGGCATCGGCTCCTTCTCCTGAACCTTGCAAATCTTTATCATTTGCTTCTAATTCATTGAACCAAAGCAATAAACCTCCAAGGGATGCCGCAGTATGAAGTCGATTACAAGTTTCCTCGTAAGCAAGTGCTTGTTTTCGTAGTGCATCGACATTGTCCAAACGCTGTTCTACATTCCCCCAAGTAGAAAACACTTTACGCAACTCTAAATCTTCAATAACTAAATTAAGAATTTCGGCACCTGAAAGTTCCTTTACTTCCATCCTAAGCTCCATCAAACGTTTCACGGTAGGATTTTCTCTCCCCCAGCGTTTTCCTAAGCCCTCTTTTTCAGTTTTTTCAAGATAAGCCAAGCGATTATCTACAATTTCATCAATTTTCTTTCCTCCAATCAGTAATAGAACCTCAGCAATAGAAAGAGAATCAGAATGTTGTAAAATAAACTTCAAGCAGGCCAAAATTGCTTTAGCTTCAGCCGTTTGCAAAAGTCCTGCACCAGAAATAGCTGCCTTTATCCCTGATTTATAAAGTGCCTCCGCCAGCTCTTGGCATTGACTATTACTTCTACATAGGATGGCTACATCACCTGCTTTTGCAGGTCTTGGGGTTATTTCTCCTTTAGGAATAATAAAAATACCTTTTTCCAACATTCCACGAATACTTTCCGCTGTACAGTTTTCCATCCAAGGCTTTCCTGGTGGTCTTTTTCCGCCTTCATCCAAGTAAAACCTCCAATGTTTGACAGCAGTTTCCAGCTCTATAGGTTCCGCCTTAAACTGTTTGTCCTCAGGATTATCTAGGATGGTACGCTTGGGTTTTAATCGGATTTGCTCCTCCGGCATTGGGGCAAAAGCTTTGCAGAAAATAGCGTTCACGACAGCGACAATCTCTTCGCGTGATCGCCAAGAGTGTTCTTGAATATCCTCCGGATTTACGCCTCCTGTAGCCTCCATAATGGCTTGCATCAACTCGGGTTCCGCTCCTCGAAAACCATAAATGGATTGCTTTGGATCACCGACCCAAATGGCCTTTCCCGCCAAGTTGGAAAGCTTCAGAAAAATTTCTAATTGAATAGGATTGGTGTCTTGAAACTCATCCACCATCAATAAATCTAACTCTTCTTCTAAAACACAGCTCACCTCTGAAATATCCAGCAAGTCCAAAACTGCTACCTCCATATCCGTGTAATCAATAAGCCCTCTTCGTTTTTTATAAGCATCATATTCCTCCATAGCCATTATCGCTACTTCGAAAACATGGCCAATAAATTGGGATAAATCTTCCTGAAAACGTGGATGTTTTTGATGAGATTGTGCTATTTCTACTAGTTTTTCGATAATATGCCTACTTTTTGCCCCTACTTTGAGTTTTGTAATTTTCACCCAATCATGCCAATTCAATTCTCCACGATTTCTCAAACGTACAAATAAGCTTCTAAGTGTACTTATCCCTCCTTGCGTTACCTTAGTAGAATCTTCACCATTTTCTAACCGAATGATGGTTTCATCCAAGATGGTCATTAATTCTTGGTTAAATTCCTTGGCCTTTTTCTTAGAAACAGGCGGAAAAAAAGCCAGTAATTCTTTAATAGAATTCCTTTTACTCTTTTCCATAATTTCTTTGGAGAAGTTATTACCCCTTGCCTGATCGGTAAGTCTTTTTACATCCTTTCTCCAGTCATATCGTTCTTTATTCTTATTTAGTCCTAAACGTTCGGCCAATTCTTCCATTTCACGGATCAACTCGGTGTTTAATACAGAAGAAAGCGACTGATTGAACATAACCTGCTGGTCTTCATCTGCAATGATGGCAACTTCAGGAGAAACGCCAGCTTCAAAGGCAAAGCGCTTGAGTAGTTTTACGCCTAGTCCGTGTACCGTACCAATCATTGCATTAGCAATCTCATCGGCCTCTCTAGATAGGCCATCTTCAAGTAGCTTAATGCGCACACGTTCTTGTAATTCTGCCGCTGCTTTTTTGGTAAAGGTAGTTGCAATAATACCCGATGCCCTTACCGTTTTATCTCCACTAGGTTTTAGCAAGTTGACCAACTCTGCGGTAAGGCGGTACGTTTTTCCACTTCCTGCACCTGCTGATATTATTTTTATATTTTCCATTGTTTTCTATTTTGCCACAAAGAACATCGCGGCAGAGCCGCAGTTAAGACTTGTCTGTACACCCATAATTCGTAATTCGTAATTCTCAACTCGTAATTCCCTCAAAGTAAACGGCTACAGCTCTAGAGACGTTTTGGCCATCCATTGCCGCTGATAGAATGCCGCCTGCATAGCCTGCTCCTTCGCCACAAGGAAATAATCCTTCAACATCTTCATGCATAAACGTAGTTTTGCTTCTTGGTACACGAATGGGCGAACTTGTCCTGCTTTCTACACCAACGACTAGGGCTTCTCTAGTAAAGTATCCTTTCATTTTTCGATCAAATTGGCGTACACCTTCTCTTAATCGTTTCGCAATGAATGGAGGAAGCAATTGATGTACTTTTGCGGGGTAAATGCCTGGGATATACGAGGTATCGGGCAAATCTTTTGATATTTTACCTCTAGCGAAATCCGTCAAGCGCTGTGCTGGTGCTTTTTGGCTGCCATCTCCTTTTTGGAACATTCTTTTTTCCACTGTTTCTTGAAGAGCCAATCCCGCAAAAATACCATGCTGCTTATAAGGTGCTAAATCTTCTTCTTCTACGGCTACGACAGTTCCTGAATTCGCAAAAGGAGAATCTCTTCTAGATAGGGACATTCCATTGACAACCAATTCTTCTGGTGCAGTGGAGGCAGGTACGATTAATCCTCCTGGGCACATGCAAAAGGAAAAAACGCCTCTTCCCTCTACTTGACAAGCTAAACGATAGCTCGAAGCCGGCAAGTTTTCTTCTCTAACTACTTGATTGTACTGGATATTATCGATGAGTGGTTGAGGATGTTCTATCCGAACACCTAATGCAAAAGGTTTTGCTTCAATTTTTATCTTTTTTCTATGGAGTAAATGAAAAATATCTCTAGCGGAATGCCCTGTAGCTAAAATCACAGCATCTGCCCTTAATTCTCCTTGTTTTTCAATTTGAACACCTTCGATTTTGCCTTTAGTGATAAGCAAATCGGTTACCCAAGCGTCAAAACGCACTTCACCACCGTACTTCTCAATAGTTTCTCGAATGGCAGAAACGATTTGAGGCAATTTATTGGAGCCAATATGTGGATGAGCATCGATGAGGATATCTGGCTTAGCGCCATGTTCGACAAGTTGGTGGAGTACTTTCTTGTAGGTTCCTCGCTTGAGTGAACGGGTGTACAATTTTCCATCCGAGTAAGTTCCTGCCCCTCCTTCTCCATAACAATAATTGCTGTGTGGATTCACCTCTCCAAATTGCTGTATGGCCCTGAGATCACGCCGTCGTTCACGTACCGGCTTTCCTCTGTCTAAGACAATAGGTTTTAAGCCTAGCTCCAAAAGCTCTAAGGCTGCAAAGTAGCCCGCAGGGCCAGCACCAACAATGATAACCGTCTTCGTTTTTGGTGGAAGGATGGTCAATTGCTCCAATACACTAGGCGTTGCGACAGGTAGTTCATCAAGGTATACGGCTACCCGAAGTTGATAAACGGGTTTCCTTTTACGGGCATCAATAGAGCGCCGTAGTACTTCCAGCGCTTTAATTTCAGCCACAGGAATGTTCAATTTTTTAGCGGCTTCTTCCTTTAAATGGACTTCGTCAAATGCCGAACTGGGTGATATTCTTAAATCAAGTTGATGCATTGCTGCAAAGATACAGAATGCCCTTGAATTATTCGGGTTTTAGAGCTCATTTACAGATGAATGCAGGAATGCCAAAAAAAGCAGAACATAGTTATTTTATCAATAATTGTTTCCCTCTATCAAAACAAAAAGCTCAGTCCCCTTTGAAGATAAAGGAAGCTGAGCTTTTAGTATAAATAAATTACGAAACTATTTTTTAGGCGGTTCTACTTGATCCGATCCATCACTTGGGCCATAATCATAGTCTTCATCAGGTTCGTATTCGTATTCTGCTCCTGAATCATCGGGAGTATACATATCAAAGTAGTTCAAATTTTCATCGACTTGGTTGGGATCTTCATATCCGTCCCAGTATTCTGGTTCTTCTTCTCCATCTTCCCCTCCATAATCCTCATCGGCAAATTCTTCTTCTGGTTCTGGCTCTGGTGGAGGTACAACATTGACGGTAATTCGTTTAGGTGCAAAAACAACAACAGTAAGGTTCTCCCATACTTCTTGCCCTTTCACCACAATCAAATCTTTAATTTCAGAAAATTCAAGGTCAATATCACTACCATTAATATTTTCTTTGAGATCGTAACGCCCAGAATCAATTAAAAACTTCAGTATATTTTTGTTGGCACTAGTCATTCTTACCGTAGTCTCGACAAGGATTCGACTCTCGTTCCATTCCTCTACCTCCGTTTCATAACCAAAACGCAGATTTAAGGTGCTAATATCATCTAAATCCTTGAACGTCTTGTATATGGTTTTGGTAATTTGCCCAAAAGCCAAAGAGGTTGTCAATAGATTTATTATTAGGAATAGGGTTTTCATTCAATAAATACGATTAATTTTTATTAAAAGACAAGGACAGAAGCAATTTTACACAAAACAGTACAAATTCACTTCTATGAAGTTATCGAAATTAATTGACATAAACAATATGGCCAAAAGGATTAAATTTTCTTTAACCTCAACCGCACCTAAACTATCAATTACTTAGGAGCTGTACCACTAGTTAAGGAAAAACCTTGCCAATAAAACGGTAAGTCTGTTTTTCGTAGCTGCATCTCCCCTATTTCAATGCAATTGCTTCATGTAAAAAGAGGATGAACACCCACTAGATGTACATCCTCTTCAGAAAAGACTGCATTTTACATCATCTTATCCTTAGCATAATGCAGATATTGACAGATAACTTGCTCCTAACAAATGGGGCTTAATTACCTTGATAATTAATAGAGGTTTCAATTTCCTTTCCATTGACTTCTATCCCTACATTTTTGGGAATGAAAACGGTATAGGTTACATTTTCCCCTAAGGTTTGCCCTTTATACTTTACATTGACAGGACGAGGTACAGCCTCAATAGATAGAGAACCATCATCTGTTATACTAGGTTTTAGATTATAACGACCTTGCATTGAAAATGCTTTTAGGGCTTGCGAGCTAGCGTTATCTATGGCTACATTCGTATGAATTCTCAAAAAAGAATCTTCCCATTCCTTAACTTCTACTTCTCCATCCAAATTGAGTATTACATAGTCATTTCCATTCAATTTAAAGGACTTTACAAAGGTGGTTTGTGCTTGGCCTAAAACGCTGCTAACTATTAAGAAACTAAGTAAGACTATAAGAATCTCTCTCATAACATTATATTTTAGATTCACTTTAACTTACAACAATATTAAATAAAATTCAAGACTTTAAGTGGAAAATTTAAGATTTTTTTAACAATTCTATTAATATTGTAGGATAATCTACCAAATTTACGGACGTCGGAGATTTAATATTAAGTAATAGTCTCCATGCTGTGACTAAAAAAGGATGTACACCATTCATATTATCGGTGTACATCCTTTTGAGAGAAAAATGTAAAATTCAGCTTGTAAATAGTATCATGTCAAGCTATAAATGTCGGTTTCTAACTTGATATGACACTAAGTCAAACCTATTTATTTGCTATTGCTGTATCTCCTTGGTAAATGACTGAAGTTGAGGTTCCATTATCAACGACCTCTATTTCAACGTTTTCTGGCACAAACACTGTATAGATCACTTTTTCGTCCAAACTTTGACCTCTATATTTTACATTCGCAGCGCGGGGTACAGAGGAAATGGCTAAAGCACCATCTTTCAAGGCTGGTCTTAAATTATATCGACCTTGCATTAAAAATGATTTTAAGGCCTCGGAACTAGCATTCTCTAGTGTGACACTAGTATGAATTCTCAAAAAGGAATCTTTCCATTCTTTCACCTCTACATCACCTTCAAGCGTTAGAACAATAAAATTATTCCCGTTTAACTTAAAAGATTTAACGAACGTCTTTTGAGCTTGGCCAAAAGTAACATTCAAGACTAGGAAACTAAATAGAACTACAATTATCCCTCTCATAGCATTATATTTTAAATTCACTTAAATTTACAATAATATCTTTCATTGCGCAAGCCTTGCAGTATAAAAGCTCATCATTTTAACAAAATACAAAATAATACCTAAACACTGTTTTTAAAAAATAAGGTAGCTTTTCTAAGCTGGGGAAATCATGTAAAGTTTCCTTATTCTTAATAACAATACAAAACTATGACAAATGTAAAATAGAACCAAAACTTTCTAAGAATAAAATTTTGACCTCCAAGTATTCAAATACTTCAAACAACACAAAATTTGCAAGGAAACGAACACACCATTTATATTTTGGATATTAAATCCGCTGCTTACAAAACCATGATTTTACCATTGGTTAAAATCCAATAAATACGACAACCAGCAAACACCCACAACTAACTGATTTAAAAATACTAAAGCAAAAACAATTGCCTTATGGAACATAATACACAAACCCTACTATACGGCCAATTTTTAGTACTAAAAAAGACTCCATACTGTTCAGAAATCCATGTCACAAAAAAGACCTCTAAAATCAAAAAAAAGCTTCAGCTTCCACCTTTTCTATTGTCTAAAATCAACAAAATGTCATTATTTGGTAAGTAAATAGGATAAATGCATGGCTTAATAATTCAAGAAATACCATAGTATTACTATGATTCCTTCGTCGTCTATACTGAAAGTAAAACCTTCATGTAAACAAAAACCATGGTTTTGAGCTATTTTTTATACAAGCCATGCTTTATTTTCATAAAAATAATAATGCGGTATGGTTTCTGATATTATGAGGAATTGAAATAAGGTTATATCTTTGCATTCGAACATGCCCTAAATATCAAGTAGTCGTTTGAAAATAATACAATTAAAATACCGTTTTCTCTTCTTAGGCTTTCTATTTGCCCTAGATCTTGCTGCTCAAAAGCCTGCTTTCGTGAGTACTGTTGCAAGACCCGGAGATGGCGTTTTGTCAATGTTGCGGCAATACAAACTGGATAAACCGAAATGTAATCTTGATCGGTTTTATGAGATAAACGAGATGAGTGATAAGGATATTTTGAAGGTGAATGCTGTTTACAAACTGCCTCTTTACGCTTACATCTACAATGGTGAATCCATTCGCTCTACACTCAAAATTGATAATTGGGACAAAGCTGTAAGAATCAAAGCTTATAATGAGGCTATGGTAAAAGCAGAAATGCGGCACAAGGGGTATAGCGAGACTAAAATTCTTTGGGTTCCTCATCATGAATTGGGCTGTAAAAAAATTGAAACGGAAACCACGTCTACTGCTCCTACTAAGCCTACCCCTCCTATAACGACCATCCAACCAGGCAAAGATGTCTATCCTATATTTGGAAAGGAATTGGCTAAAACGCCTAGGAAGGACAATAAACTAGCTAATAGAGTTTTTTATATCGTTGGTGGTCATGGTGGGCCTGATCCTGGAGCGGTGACAAAGGTCGGCAAGACTACTGTCTGTGAAGATGAATATGCTTATGACGTATCCCTAAGATTAGCTCGAAATTTGATTGAACATGGAGCAACGGTCTATGTCATCATTCGTGATCCTAATGATGGTATACGTTCAGGGAAGTTATTGGAGTGCGACAATGATGAGCAATGTTGGAAAAATCAAACAATTCCTTTAAATAATCGAGAACGCTTGGAACAACGTTCTTCCGCAATCAACAAGCTTTACGAATACCATAAAAAACAAGGCGTCCGTAACCAACAAGCGATCATGATCCATGTCGATTCTAGGAGCGTAAAAGAACGTATTGACTTATTTTTCTACCATTTTCCTGATAGCAAATCAGGAAAAAAACTAGCAACGACCCTCTACGATAATTTTGTAAAACAATACAAAATTCATCGTCCTAGTGGCGAATATGATGGAACTGTAACTTCTCGTGATCTTCATATGCTACGAGAAACGAAGCCCTCTGCCGTTTATGTCGAATTGGGAAATATTCGAAATAAGAATGACCAAAAACGCATTTTCCTTGAAAACAATCGTCAGGCATTAGCTAAATGGCTAACGGAAGGATTGTTGAAAGCGAATGCTAAGTGAGGATCTAAAGTGTAATGACTTATCGTTAGTGCGATTTTATTTTTCAAAAACTTCTCTCCTTTGAGCAAATTATTCTTTGTAGCAATAATCCTCTCCCCAGTCCTAGTATTTAGCCAAATAACATGGACTGAAAAGCTTGTACAAGATACTTTCCCCTCAGGAAAATTAAAGTTCACCTACTTCCCCAAACAAATCTCCTTTATAAAAAATGACGTAAAAAAATGGACAATCGATTTACCTGGTTTTATCCAATCAAAACCAATTGACTACTTTCATCAACCTATTGATTTTAATGCCTTCATGCAAAAAAGGCGCCCACAGCTATCAGTTGCAATAACACGAAATAAAATTTTCATTCCCATTTCAAACAACTTACTCGTTTATTCAAAAAAAGACGGTAATCTGCTAGAAAAGATTTCACCAAATGGGACTCCCTTTTGGTTTGACGAAGGCCATTGCCTAATAACTATCAAGAAAAAACAACAAATAAGCGAGCTTCGAGGGCCTAATTTGTTAACCGAAATGGATTGCTATCTATTTTTTTGTAATGGCATGAGGGTATACATATTTTCTAGGGCTTCTGGCCAATTACTTAAAAAGGTAACCATTAACGCAGAACAAAACGGTGCAAAAGTAACGGCAAAGGCAAAATGGAAATCCATAATTTTGGAATGGGAAGGCATTGTTTATTTGTAAAATCGGATAATTTTGCTTACCATCTATAAATAATTCAAGCTATTACCTTACTATTAAATGAATAACAATCCAATAGGCGTATTTGATTCTGGGCTAGGAGGACTTTCGATTTGGAAGGAATTGGAGAAACAATTGCCTAATGAATCCTTTATTTATTTTGCAGATAGCGGCAATTGTCCTTATGGACCTAAAAGTGTCGATGAAATTCAATCCCTTTCTCACAAAATTGTTCGTTTCTTGATACACAAAGAGTGTAAATTGATTGTAGTGGCTTGTAATACGGCTACTGCTGCTGCGATTAATAGTTTACGAACGACTTATTCGATTCCTTTTGTGGGAATAGAACCTGCTATCAAACCTGCTGCTTTGAAATCAAAAACTCGAAGCATTGGTATTTTAGCCACTCAAGGAACTTTAGAAGGGCAAAAGTTTAAAGATACCTCCCAAAAATACGCTGGAAACGTTACGGTACATATGCAAATAGGCAAAGGTTTGGTTGAAATAGTAGAACGAGGAGCAACTGAAAGTCAAGCTGCTGAAAAATTATTACGCACCTATTTGCAACCAATGCTCGATGGAAACGTTGATCATATTGTCTTAGGTTGTACGCATTATCCTTTCCTCATTCCTATGATTCGGAGGATTGTAGGTAAAGGAATTTCTATAGTAAATCCAGCAAATGCAATAGGATTGCAAACAAAACGCTTGTTGGAACGTTATAAGCTAAATGCTTTTAAGGATGGCAGAGGCCAAAACCTTTTTTTTACTTCAGGCGATCCTATTCCATTACGGAATTTGGTCAGAAAAATTAAAGGGGAAAAAATAACGCCTTCAATTTTTCAACAAAAATTGTGACGTGCATTTAGGCACAGTAATTGTAAAGCAATACTTTAGATCAATTAAAAAGTAAGAACGTTTACTTATTTTTTAATTAAAAAAAGACGGATAGGTGTATTATTGAAAAATCACAAGTAACTTGTTATATTTGTGAATAATTGACCGACCCAATCAACCTCTACTATTATGATGCATAGGATTTTTGTATTTTCGCTACTTGCTCTATTTTTTACATCTTGCGACAAAGGCACAGATGTAACTGATATAGATCCAATGGATGTTATCGCTGTTATCTCTTCATGTTCAGCGAACCAAACGATCAGAAATATCTACTTAGAAGATGCACATCGCTTGGCGATGCGAGAAATCAATACGAATAACGGTTCGATTTATCAAGACAGCATTAATATCTATCCAGAGCTAGTGAATGATATTCTTCGGGCACTCTTGGCCGTTCATAATGGAACTCAAATGGTACATAGAGATTCTGTTATTGCAGTCTATGGCATCCACTCTTTCCCTGATCCTGTTTTAAATCAAATGATTGTAGAAGTTGACACCAGTTTTAGCTGGGTCTCCCAATGGAAAAACAGCAACCAATACACTGGCAATCAATACATTGATAACTTACTAGATGATTATGACTTAAGATTTCAATCTTATGATGAATGGCCAATTGGTAATTATGTCACGCTACGTTCTGAACAATTTTTAAACATTGATGCTTTGGCCGAAGAGTTCACTGCCATTCCAGGAGTAAAAGGTGCTCAAAAAGATGCTGTTTCTGGGGATGGCAATGATATATCTTACTCACACAATACGACTGTCGGTTTTAAAGAACTAATTTATAGCGTAGGCTACAG